>FR893295.1 GCA_000436035.1 Prevotella sp. CAG:732
ACATTTTTCTTTAATGGCGATTCTTTTCGCCTTGTTTTCAATGGTGTCTTTCACCGCTTGTTCATCTGATGATGACGACGACACTTCGGTTTCTGGTGATATTAAGACCAACATCGTTGGTACATGGGAACTTACGCATATTAAGGGGTGGTATTGGGCTGATGATGAGGATGAAAGCGATATCATTGTAGATAAAAGTCCAGAAAGTGGTGATAAATTTAGATTTTCTCTCAATGCTAATGGTGGTTGCATTTGGTATGATTATGATGCAGGGACTTGGAAATCTTATTCAGGAATTACTAAATATGAATTGAATGCCAACATTTTGATTATTAAGGATTACTATTATTCTGGGGATGAAACCGATTGGAAAACTTGCAAGCGCTTTAAGATTACTTCTATCAAAGATAATACGATGATTTGTACTGTTTACCTTATGGATGAGGGAGATACCGAATTTACATTTACAAAAAGATAAATATTAAAATAAACTAAAGATAGAGAAAAGCAGTATGTTGCGTGTTTTTCATACTGCTTTTCAGCTTACTTTTTGATTCTGTTGTTCTGGCGCAGAGAGTTGATCTGTGCCAACTTCTGCTCCCGCGAGTAAGGATGCAATAACATGGATTGGGCCTCCTTCAATGCACCCATGCTGTTCTGACGGTGAAAATCGTTTATATACGATCTCTCCAATACTGAATCTTTCTGCATATTCTTCTAATTTAGTTAGACCTTCAGATGTAAATCCATCATTGATAATACCATTAATGGAATTCCAAAAATCCTCATTTGTCATATTCTCATTGTTTTTATGGCACAAAGATAAAAGTTTTATGCGATTTATCCAAATTTTTAGCTAAAAAATAATTTATTCGCCATAAATATACAAGATAACAGCATCCATTACGTCATCGATTGTGCTACAATCCCACAACTTTCCCTTCAAACTGCTGATACACAGCCCTCATATCATCAGGTAGATAGTTTATCACTTTCTCCTTGATTTCTTCTGGGATGCCGAAACGAGCCTCAGCTATGGAGCCAACAATCGCTCCTATCGTATCGCTATCGCCACCGTGAGAGATAGCCAAGCGGATGGCATCCACAAAAGATGACGCATGAGATATAATATGGAATGAGAGAGGAACTACTTCCATACATGTTTCATCAAATATACCGACAGGATAATCTCTTGTATCGAAATCAGGATAAGATTTATTGGCTAAATCCATAAAGCCTTGCAAATCACCCTTATCGCCATCTGCTCCACCCTTTCGGAAATGCCAAATGGCATGGGCTACAGCCATCGCCCCCTTGATACCTTCGGGATGGTTGTGAGTTGGAGCTGCAGTCTCAGCAGCCTCTTCTATTACCTTCTCCAAGTCATCGAAGAGCCAAGCAACTGGAGAAACTCGCATCGCCGAACCATTTCCAAAGCTGCCATAAGGCTGCGGATTATCAGAATGAATCCACATCGAGAATCGTCCGCCATAGCTTCCCTTTGGCGAAGGATAGCGACGACACCACTCCAGCAGACTATCCTTATATGTCTTGCCTTTCAGAATAGCATCAGCCACAGCTACCGTACAGATGCTATCGTCCGTAAAGTCGCTGCCCTCGGCAAACATCTCAAAATCATAATCTAACGTATTGTTGAACTCATACTTCGAGCCCACAATATCACCTATAATTGCTCCTAACATATCAAATTGTATAAAGCTACTGCTATTGGATTCTTCACTTAACAAATCACCTCCCAGAAACTTTCGGGTAGGCTGATGTTCTTCACCGCCTTGGCTCCCTCAAACAATGGGGCGATATCCTCAGGCTCGAAACCGGCGATACCACAACCGATTGGGGTTACAAGGAAATGGAGAGAGGGATGCTGCTGAGCATAGGCGACGAAATCATTGACGTATGGACGGATGGTTTCCACGCCGCCTTGCATCGTTGGGATGGCGTAGCTCTGACCTTGAATGCCTACGCCATTGCCCAGTACGGCTCCGAAACGGAGGCGAGCTACTCTTGCAGCTCCTCCGCCATGCATGCCAGCCAGATTGCTACCAAATACAAATATCTCGTTGTCTCTCAGAGTGTCTATCCACTCTGGAGTGATTCTGTTCTTCTTCAATTCTTCCATATTAATCTTCATATCTATATTATTCATTGCTTGATGATTATACATTCCATCGTCGCCTGCAAACAACGCAGCTGAACCTGGGGCAGATGACGCAGCAGAACTAGGAGATGATGTTGGAGCTGGACATGGGGCACACTCGCAGCAAATATCAGACATCATGCCCTTACTATAAACTCTGCCCTCGTAATCCGATGCCACGAAATATCGCTTGAAGTATGGGATGATGACCTCGTGCATCATCTTGTTGGTACGCTGGGTAACGGCTGAGGCACTCATACCTAGCTGTGCGCCTACTTCCTTACCCTTGAAACCATCAATATAGAGCATCTGGAGGATAATCGAGTTTCTGCTGTCTCTGCCATAATATCTTAGGCAGATGTCTTGTATCATCTGGCGGAACTCATGATAAAACTCGCTATCCATGATATCTAGCTGCTTCTTAGCCGATGCTTGTCGCTCCTCGAAACTCTCGAAGAGATGCTCCTTCTTCACGCCCTTCAACTTGTCGAGCAACAAGAAACGGAAGCCATTCACCATCCAAGTCTTTAGCGTCATAGTAGGCTTGCGATCCTCTAAAGGCTTAAACTGGTGATTGCCAAGATAGAGATAATACTCATGAGCCAAGGACATGAAGTCCATGCCGGGCTTATGGCGCAGGTCGTATCGCTGATCATAAATACAATATGCCACTCGGCAGTAGCCATAGAAGTATTCTTTCACTATCTTACCGTCACTATTCTTGAATCCCTCCAAGATGTCATCATCAGAGAGTTGCGACATATCATTTACTGTTGTCATTCTCATTTCTATTTAAGTTTTTGTTTTTAACCATCTGCTTGAAATCTCACGTTCTATCTCCTTAAAAGAAATAAAAGTAGAAAAATGAAGCAAAGCCATGACTTTTTACTTTAAGATAATGCAAAGGTAACACAGTTTTCTGAAAAAATTACGCTAAAATCAGCCGAATAGCTAAAAATGAACTATTTATGAGTTTTTCACCTCAACAGAGGTAATGATTTAGCAACAGTTCTAAATTCTGCAATCTGCATACGTTTGCTGCCTAACAACTCTTTTCGGCTGCAAAAATACAAAAAAATAATGAATATAAGAATTTTATTAAACAAAAAATATCAAACAGAGAAATATGTTGCAAAAAGCACTGTCTTACTAGTGGTCTGTAAAGTCTAAAAGTTGAGTAAAACGTCGTTCGTCACATACTGATGATTGATGAAATATCACACGTGCCTTACTAAACTTTTAGACTTTACAATCTACTAGTTGTTTATTTTGCGAAATACGTATTTACAACATTTGTTGTTGTATTTTGCAATTTTAGCAACTTGTCGGTAAATTCTAAAACTTTAAACTTAACAGAGAAAGTTTTTGTACCCTTTCCTTCTGATGGAAAAATAACATAAAATGTTTCTACGTTTTCCTGCTGTATTAAGTATGGCTTCTCTATAGTATGAGTCTGTCCATTAAAGGAGAAACTAGTTGTGTATGTCGTATCTTTGAATATAAGACTCGAAGTATAAGACTTTCCTTTTGGCAATTGCAACTCCCATTTTTTACCTTTTAAGCTGTAGATTTTAAATGATTGTGCATGAACTAATTGCCCATTTAGGAACAATAGAGAAATAAAAAAATATTTAAAAATCAACTTCATATTTATTTAATTACTTTATACCTGTTAATACTATATTATAATCTTGTAAAAAATACCCAGCATTAACTGAGTACATACAAGCAAGCTCAGGGTCCATATAAATAGCAGCACCCGTATTGGAGTTATATCCTACACATAACACATTATGGGCAGAGCTTTCTATTTGGCTATTTACATCAGTCATGACGGGATGCTTGGCATCTATTGCAGACTTATAATTTGTAAATGTTTGAGTTTTAAAGAAATGTGTTACAAAAGGCTCGATATAATCCAAAGAAACACCATCAATCAAAGGATTTGAATTATATGTCTGTGTATAATATAGAATATACGCTCCCTCATTTACTGTTCCACCAAAAACTTTATTGTTTGCATACTCCATAATTGATGTTACGCAGGCATTAGGTATTTGCTTTGCCATTGTTGTTGGCAAACTGCTTTTGACAAAGACATCACCTTTTTGTTTTGAATATTTTGTCGGGTTATAAATTATTTGAGTGGAAATCTGTTCTTTCGACACATTGTCTGGCTCGATTAAATCAGTCCCTTCACATGCGACCAAAAAAGTCACAGGAATAAAAAATAACAAATGTTTTATCTTCATATACATTTTCCTTTCCAAATGGTTTCGTCATTCAATTCTTGCACTTGTAGCAACCATCTTTAAATCTACAAGATTCTATATTTTTTTGTAAATTTACAAAAAAAATATTTTAAGTGTTGAAAAATTAAAATTATTTATCCTTTTTAACAATATATCTTTGTTTGCCTAGAAATATCTTTTTAAATTTTGACGCTACAAAGATAGCGTGATTTTTCTGACATATCCAAATCCTGAGCAACTTTTTGTTGCTCAGGTCTTTAGATTTTTTCTTCTTTATTTATCTTCGGATTTAAGGTTCTTCTATCTTTTGAGATATTCCATTGCTCCTTGAACCATTCTATAATAGGCTGTCTATTGATATACAAAAACAGTTGGTTCGGCTTGGTAGAATCAGAAAACACCTTGATTTCCGCATTCTCCACATTGAACTTTCTTCTGTGTTCCTCGGAATAGAGTGAACCGCTAAAGTTGAGTACCTTTCCGGTCAGAAGCACTCCGATTTGCTCGACTGTGAATCCTATCTTCCTGCACAGGTCTTCCATTTGCAAGCGTGCCTCCATCATCGGGAACCAACGTTTGGCTCTGCGGATGAT
>FR893296.1:0-7203 GCA_000436035.1 Prevotella sp. CAG:732
TCGACCTATCGGAAAACGGCTGCAAAGATACAACATTATTTTGATTCCACAAAATTTTTTCGATATTTTTTTATCGATTGCGCAATTTTTCTTTGTATTTGGTCAATTGAACCTTCATTGAATCGACTGTTTGGTCAACTCCCTCCTCAAATGTGTCGCATGTTTTCTCGACGAAAAGCTGCGTGCCAGGGACTGTTACTTCCAGTTTGACTTCCTTATTCAAGGCGGTGGCAGGTTTTACGACCTTCAATAGCACCTCTACTTTCTGTATATCTTCGTAAGTTTTTTCTAACTTGGCGACTTTCTTCTCGATAAACGCCTGTAACTTCTCGGTAGCATCGAAATGAATCGACTGAATCTTAATTTCCATAGTGACCTCCAATTTTAAAAGGTTATGCCCTAGGATGGGCTTCATTATAAACTCGTTTCAACTGCTCAAAGGTTGTATGCGTATAGATCTCCGTGGTGGAGAGCCTGGCATGCCCAAGCAGTTTTTTCAAACTTTCTATTCCTGCATCATGATTCAACATCGCAGTAGCGAATGTATGCCTCAACACATGCGGGCTTTTCTTTTTCAACGAGCAAACTCTAGACAATCCCTCTTTAACGATTCTCCGAACTAGGTATTGCGAAACTCGCCTTCCATTTTTCGAGAGAAACAAGGCAGGCGACGACGCCGTCACCTCCACATTGCGCAACCTTATATAATTGCGAAGGGTATCTTCTAGTTCTGTGCCAAAGGGAATGACACGTTGCTTATCTCCTTTACCCGTCACTTTCACCTCACGAGCGACCAAATCCAAAGATTTTTCGTCGAGATTCAAAAGTTCCGATACACGCATCCCCGTCTCATAGAACGTCATGATAATAGAACGTGCCAACACGCTATCATAATCATCGCCCCACTTTTGCCCATCAAGAAGTTCGTCAATCTCATTCTCTTTCAAGAACTGAGGCAAGACCTTATCCTTTTTGGGCGGGAGAATGCCATGGGCAGGATCAGAGTCAACCAGATGTCTTGTCAGCGCATAACGATAAAAACTTCTAACAGCACTCAACCTTCTGCAGACCGAAGATGCTTTATTGCCTTTATCCATCATCTGCTCCATCCAGTCACGGATGACATCAGAGTCAACAGTTTCCCATGTGAGCGTTTCTGAAAGACCTTTGAAGAATGACTCAAAAAGACTGAGGTCTTCATTGTAGTCATCAATCGTGGCTTGCGAGCGATTTAACTCGTTCTTCAGATAGCCCAAGAAACTTACCCTACTTAGCATAACGCTGCTCATTTACTATTTCGGCAACGAATTTACGGAAATTATTTCTTTCTACCAAATTTTTTGAGGATTTTTTACCTTTTATTGTCACTTTGAGGATTTACGAGCGCAAATCCTCAAAGAAAGGCGAGATTATTCCTCGTTTGCGCGCAACTGCTGTACGTAGATGGCGTGTTCCATCTTGAGACGCTTCAAAACAGATGGTTTGTCATACTGCTGACGAGCACGAAGCTCCTTAACAACACCTGTCTTTTCAAACTTTCTCTTAAACTTCTTGAGAGCTCTCTCGATGTTCTCACCGTCCTTAACTGGTACAATAATCATTTTGTTTTTGTTTTAATTTATTATGTTAAACTTAAAATTTCGAAGCGAAAAGGGCATGTCGCCACAATTTGCGGGTGCAAAATTACATCTTATTTGTCAAATAACCAAGCTTTTAGCCGATTTTTTGCTCAAAAATGTTCATTTTGAGACTTTTTGAAGGCATTTAAGCAAGCGAAAAGACCCCAAAATGCTACTTTACCAACGGCTTTGTTGCCTCGGCAAGCCAACCCACCTCCTCATCTTCCAAATAAGGAGACAACTTTTCGAATACTTCACGATGATAGGCGTTCAACCACTCCACCTCTTCAAGCAAGAGCATATCCACATCTATCGGTGCTGTATCGATGGGACAAAGAGTCAAGGACTCCATTTGCAGGAACTTACCAAAAGTTGTCTCGACAAAGTCCTTTATTAATAAGGTATTCTCGATTCGAACGCCAAATTTTCCTTTCAAATACAGACCTGGTTCGTCAGTCACCGTCATTCCAGCTCGTAGAGGAGTCGGCTTCCACTCCATTCTGATTTGGTGAGGACCCTCGTGCACATTCAGATAGGAGCCTACGCCATGACCTGTTCCATGCAAGAAGTTATAGCCCTCGCGCCACATGCACTCTCTACTCAGCGCATCTATCTGCGTACCAGAAGCTCCATCAGGGAACTTGGCTAGTTCCAATTGGATATGTCCTTTCAACACGAGCGTATAAACATGCTTCATTTCCTCAGTAACCGGACCGAGTGCTATGGTTCTTGTAATATCAGTGGTTCCGTCTTGATATTGGGCACCGGAATCAATGAGGATCAATCCTTCAGGCAAAAGAGGAGCATCTGTCTCTGGCGTTGCCTCGTAATGTACGATAGCGCCATGAGCTTGATAACCAGCAATCGTATCGAAAGATATATCACGGAACAAGTTTTGCTCAGCACGCAATGAAGTCAACTTCTTGTCAATGGACATTTCCGTCTGTCCACCCGCCTCTACAGCAGGCTTGAGCCATTTGAGGAACTTCACCATTGCCACTCCATCACGAAGCATTGCCCGATGATAGCCTTCTATCTCGGTGGCATTCTTCACCGCCTTCATCACTGGGATGGGCGATTTGGCAGCTATGATTTCCTGGCACTTCACACTCTTCCAAAGACAAAAACTTGTCTCATCGCCATCAAGCAAGATATTGTAATCAGCATAAGACTCCAAACCTTCTTCTACCTGATTGTAGTCAAATAGAGAGATACCATGCTCATCGAGATAAGCCTTCACTTCTGACGAAATTTTCTTCAGATTTACAAACAACGACACTTGGTCTGAAGAAATTAACAAATAGCTGACAAAGACTGGATTGCAATGTACGTCTGTTCCACGAAGGTTGAGGGTCCAAGCGATGTCGTCCAAAGCAGACACCAAGATGCCATCAGCATGATGTTCACGCAAAGCCTTGCGGATACGTTGGATTTTATCGTCCACAGTCTCGCCTGCGAAATTAAGAGATTGAATCTCCACAGGATTCTCCGGGATAGCAGGGCGATTCATCCAAATTTGTTCCAAGGGATCGAAGTTAGTGCGCACAGTGATTCCCCCAGCCTTTCGCAAGTCAGAAATCAAAGCCATCGTGTCATTGTATGAATTGACCATACCATCCAATCCCACCTCACGACACTCATCTTCATTTTGCGACAATTCGCTCGCTATCCAATCAGAAATCGTAGGCGTACCTTCCACTTTCAACTTCATCAACTGGAACTCAGTGCCTCTCAGTTGCTCTTCTGCAGCAATAAAATAGCGAGAGTCGGTCCACAGGGCAGCCGAATACATGGTGACAACAGCCGTACCTGCCGAACCATTGAAACCTGAAATCCACGCTCTGCCCTGCCAATGGTCAGCCACATATTCACTCTGATGAGCATCCGTACTAGGGAATATGAACGCAGAGAGGTGCTCACGGCGCATCACCTCTCGCAGTTTTTCCAATCTTTGATTTATTTCATTCATGTCCATAAGGGTTTATATACATTATTAATATATATAGGGAGATTCCAAGAGAGCCTATACTGCGTTTTACCGTATAAGCTCGATGACAGAAGCCCCTATTTGCTAATTAGAGATTACAAAGATAATAATTTTAAGAATTAACAACAAATTTAAGTGCAAATAAATGCACGATTTACACTTCTTTTTAGTAATTTTGCGGTCGGAAAAAGAAAATGGCAGCTATTTAAGCTTTCTAAAGATTCCGATTCCACTCCTCCATCTTGCATCGCATGAAGCGAGAAAAGAGGCAGATATGAAATTTACAAACACTTTAAAATAAAAATTGTAGTTATGGAATTTTTAACTAATGACAAGCTTTTGATCGTCGGTGCCGGCGGTATGATTGGTTCTAACATGGTACAGAGCGCTTTGATGCTCGGCCTTACTCCAAACATTTGTCTTTACGATATCTATGAGCCAGGTGTTCATGGTGTATTCGATGAAATCCAGCAGTGCGCATTCCCAGGCGTAAACGTAACTTATACTGTTAATCCTGAGGAGGCTTTCACTGGTGCTAAGTATATTATCTCTTCTGGTGGTGCTCCTCGTAAGGAGGGTATGACTCGTGAGGACCTCTTGAAGGGTAACTGCAAAATTGCCGCTGAGTTCGGTGACAACATCAAGAAGTACTGCCCTGAGGTCGAGCACGTAGTTGTTATCTTCAACCCAGCTGACGTTACTGCATTGACAGCTCTTATCCACTCTGGCTTGAAGCCAAATCAGTTGACATCACTCGCTGCCCTCGACTCTACTCGTTTGCAGCAGGCTTTGGCTCTTGAGTTCGGTGTACAGCAGGATAAGGTTACTGGCGCTCACACTTACGGTGGTCACGGCGAGCAGATGGCTGTATTCGCTTCTCAGGTTAAGATCGATGGCAAGCCATTGTCTGAGATGGGTCTTTCTGACGAGCGTTGGGAGGAGATCAAGCACCACACAGTACAGGGTGGTTCTAACATCATCAAGCTCCGTGGTCGTAGCTCATTCCAGAGCCCAGCTTACAACGCAGTTAAGATGATCGAGGCTGCTATGGGCGGTGAGAAGTTCACATTGCCAGCAGGTTGCTTCGTTAAGTGCGACAAGTGCGGCTTCAAGAACGTAATGATGGCTATGCCTACTACTATCGACAAGACTGGTGTTCACTTCACAGAGCCTCAGGGTACTGAGGAGGAGATGGCATCTCTCGCTAAGTCTTACGAGCACCTCTGCAAGATGCGTGACGAGATCGTTGAGCTCGGCATCGTTCCTGCAGTAGATGAGTGGACAAAGATGAACCCAAACTTGTAATTCTCTCGTAGAAGAACAATTTGAAATGAAATAGAAAGGCTGTTCTGTGATTTTCACGAACAGCCTTTTTTGATTTCAGTAATTAAGATACATCTTTCTGTAAACTAGATTATCCATCTTTGGCATTATTTTTGTAACTTTGCAAACGAAATCAAACAATTAGACAATTAATAGAAATGGAACTGATCAAGAACAAGACTTTCGGTGGTGAGCGTCCTCTCTTTGGCGCACACGACGTTCGTTTGGAAGATATTACAATTACCGATGGAGAATCGGGCATCAAGTGCTGCAAGAACTTGGAATGCCACAACTCCAAATTCTACGGCAAGTACCCTTGGTGGCACGTGGATGGCTCTGTCATCACCAACTGCTACTTCGCTCCGGAGAGCCGTTCTGCCATCTGGTATAGCGACAACATGGTGATGAAAGACTGTACGATAGACGGTCCGAAGTTCTTCAGAGAGATGAAGAACCTAGAACTGGAGCGCGTGAACATCACGGATGCCGACGAGACCTTCTGGAAGGTGGATGGAGTGAAGTTGAAGAATGTGAAGCTGCACGATGGCACCTATCCATTCATGTTCTCCAAGAATATCTACGTGGATGGCTTGGAGAGCGACTCGAAGTACGTTTTCCAATACTGCGAGAACGTGGAGGTACACCATGCCAAGATTACGACCAAGGACAGCTTCTGGGAGTGTGAGAACGTGACGGTGTATGACTCTGAGCTGAACGGAGAATACCTCGCTTGGCACAGCAAGAACATCAAGTTGGTGCGCTGCCATATCAGTGGCGAGCAACCGCTCTGCTACATGGACCACGTCACCTTGGTGGATTGCACCTTCGACAAGGAGTGCGACCGTGCCTTCGAGGATTGCTCCAACATCGATGCTCATATCAAGGGAGCCATCACCAACATCAAGAATCCTATCTCAGGACGCATCGAGGCTGACGAGGTGGGAAGCATCACCTACACAGAGTTCGCCAAGGCTCCAGCAGGAGCTTGCGAAATCATCGATCATTCAAAAGAATAAATCACAACGACAAAGGGAACCGAGATTTCTCCTGCATGGACTAGAAATCTCGATTCCCTATTCATATTTATAACAGTAAATTGTACCTAAAAGAGATAAGAATATGAAGTATAATTTTGACGAAATCATAGAACGCCGTGGCACCAATTCCTACAAGTGGGACTTGGTGAAGGAAGACGAAGTCATCCCTATGTGGGTAGCCGACATGGACTTCCCTACCGCCCCTGCCATCATCGAGGCACTACAGAAGCGAGTGGCACACGGCATCTTTGGCTATACCCTCGTACCCGACTCTTACTACGAGGCTATCATCAACTGGTTCTCTCGCCGCCATCAGTGGAACATAGAGAGAGACTGGATTCTCTACACCTCAGGAGTCGTTCCTGCGCTCTCTTGCACGCTGAAGGCGATCACCATGCCGGGCGAGAAGGTATTGGTTCAGACACCAGTGTATAACTGTTTCTTCTCCAGCATCAAGAACAATGGATGCGAAGTGGTGGAAAACGAGCTGAGACGTGTGGGCAACTGCACTTATGAGATCGACTTCGAGGATTTCGAGCGCAAGTGCGCCGACGAGAAGACCACCGCCTTCATCCTCTGCAACCCTCACAACCCTGCCGGAAGAGTATGGAAGAAGGAGGAACTGGAGCGCATGAACGACATCTGCATGAAGCACGGCGTGAAAGTCATCGCCGACGAGATACACTGCGAGCTAGTGATGCCGGGCTACCATTACACCCCATTCGCCAGCATCAGCGAGGCTTGCCGTGACAACAGCGTGACGCTCAACTCGCCTACCAAGGCATTCAACATCGCCGGTCTTCAGATAGCCAACATCATCTGCCCTGACGCCGCCTTGCGCCGCCGTATCGACCGTGCCATCAACATCAATGAGGTTTGCGATGTCAATCCGTTCGGTGTCATTGCACTCCAGGCTGCCTACAACGAGGGAGAGGAGTGGCTCGACGAGCTGAACCAATATCTCTGGGAGAACTATCAGGCTCTGAAGGATTTCTTCACCACAGAGCTTCCTCAGGTGCGTGTCACCCGATTGGAAGGCACCTACTTGGTATGGCTCGACATCCTGGGCATAGAATTGTCATCCGACGAGGCATACGAGCAGTTGATGCAAGATGGCAAGGTGTTCGTCAACAGCGGTACGCTATACGGCAGAAAGGCTGGTCAAGGCTTCCTCCGTGTCAACATCGCTTGTCCTCGCAAGACCTTGATGCAAGGTTTGGCTCGCATCGGAAGAGTC
>FR893296.1:7227-7928 GCA_000436035.1 Prevotella sp. CAG:732
GGAAGAGTCTTGAGCCAATACATCGAGGACGAAGACACGGGCTGTCCAATGTAAAGTGAGAAAAAAAATGAAGCCTATTGCGATTTTATCAGAAAATATATAAAGTATCACCAAAAGCATAAACAAAATGGAAAATGAAGTTTTGAAAGCCATCAAGGAGCGCAGAAGCATCCGCCGCTACAAGGCTGACCAAATCACCGATGAGGAGTTGAAGACCGTCTTGGAAGCCGGTACTTGGGCTGCCACAGGTCATGGTTCACAAGAGCCATTCATCATAGCCGTACAGAACCCAGAGACTTGCGCACAGCTACGCCAAATGAATGCCAAGGCAATGGGCGTGGAGAGCGACCCATATTATGGCGCACCAACCATCGTCATCGTCTTGGCACGTGAGGACGACCCTAACAACGTGAAGGATGGAAGTCTCATCCTCGGCAACATGATGCTAGCCGCCCACTCCATCGGGCTCTCTTCTTGCTGGATCAATCGTGAGGACATTATGTTTGCCACCGAAGAGGGCAAGAAGTTGATGAAAGACTGGAATCTCCCAGAAGGATTGATGGGCGTAGGAGCCTTGTCGCTCGGTTATGCTTCCGCACATCCACACACCGTGAAGCCACGCAAGGAAGACTACTATCGCATCATCAAGTAAAAACGAGACATTTTTGCAATGACAGTTATGACAATTACAGTTATGACAG
>FR893297.1 GCA_000436035.1 Prevotella sp. CAG:732
AAAGTTTGTTATTGTTCTGTTACAGGTATAGACACGTCCGGGCTTTACTATTGACCCGGTAAACTCCACGCCTTTGCTGTAGTGTTGCAAATAAAACTTTTTCTCATTCAGTCGTAAACCTAACTTGGCTAATAGCTCACGTATCTTAGGCATTAATGCCAATAGCTTTTCTTTGTCCTTATGGATGCAATAGAAGTCGTCCACATACCTGCCATGATGTTCTATACCCTCATTTTCGATAAACCAATCAAGCGTATTAAGTAAGAAGTTTGCGAATATCTGGGCAAACAGGTTGCCGATGGCTACGCCCTTACCCTCACCATTTGTAAATAGTGATTTGTTCTTATCCAACTTCTCCCAATAGCTCAAAGGACTGTGCCGTTCACAATTCTTTTCGGGGCTGTGCAAAATAACGACACGGCAAAGGTAGCGCAAATCGTCTATGTCTTCGCCCTTGTAGTACCTGACTATAAAACGATCTACCATTTCAGACAATAACTTTTTGTCGATGCTCATAAAGAAACCTTTTAAGTCAAGTTTCATAATGTGGCAATCTTCCGTATAATTATTGCTGCACTGCCTTATATCTTCTTTCAGTGTATTAATACCATAAAGCTGCCCTTTGCCTTTCCTACAATTAAATGTACGCTCGCTAAATATTTCCTCAAATAGTGGCGTTAGGCGCAAAGCTATGTAGTGGTGTACGATTCTATCCTCAAAGGATGCTGCAAATACCTCTCTGTATCTTGGGCGTGTTACGACAAAGCAAATAGACTTACCCGGTTGGTATGTTCGGTTATTGATTCTATCACGCAAAGCGATCAAACGGCTTTCGTAGTCCATTTCGTAAACTACTGCACTTGCTGTTCGTCTTTTGCTATGACGGCAATCAAAGTAAGCATCTAAAAGCCACTCTGTCGTTACCATTGTATATTATCATTTGTCACGTTTCTGTCTTCTGTAAATAGTGCTGACACTGCCCTAACTCTGTTCGTGTTGCTGGCCTTAGTGTTCCAATTGTTCGTATTACCGTCGTTGAGGTTCAGATTCCATGCGTTGGTAGCACTGTTCTCGGTGGCCGCAATCTGTGGTTTATTATCTTGTTCTTAGCCGTAAATGACGGCATAAACCCCATTTATTACGGAAAACTGCGCTCTCGGTCTGTCGTAACATTCCGATTCTGGCTACAAAGCGTATTAACTACTTTGTTTTTCCACGCTGACGATTGTTTACCTATTTCGTCCATTAACTCGATGATACTTGCAAACTTTCCTCTGCCTTTTATCCACTCCCTTTCTCCGGCAATTCTCATTAGCGTTTTCATTGTCTCAAACTCTGCCTGAAACTCGGTTAGGTGCTTTACTGTCTCGGACTTGTCTTTATTGATGTACGCCGCTGCTATCTCCTGCATCAGATTAACGCCAATTTCTTGCAGCTTTGCCCCGATGGTGAATTTGTAGGCACGTGGGAAATTGGGCACTATATCCAAAATGATGTCTAACAACTTGCGTGCATCTAAATAAATCTTTGTACTTGAAACTAATTTTACCGCCATTGCTTGTTTATTAAATTGCCTTATAATGGTACGGCTTTCGCCGTACCTAAAGGTTAAAGACTAAGAAATTAAGAATTAAACAATAAATGCTGACACTGCCCTAACTCTG
>FR893298.1:0-9419 GCA_000436035.1 Prevotella sp. CAG:732
CTCTGCTTGTAAGGCAGATGCTCTAAACCAGCTGAGCTAAGCGCCCTTACTTTTCGTAAGCGGTTGCAAAGGTACTAACTATTTTTGATTCCACCAAATTTTTCTGCAACTTTTTTCGTTTTTTCTTAAAAAAATCTCATTTTTCTCTATTTTACATAGGTTATAGGGCGATTTTAATACGTAAAAAGGGCACTCCAAACGGAATGCCCTTTATATTAATATAATGTGAAATGCTCAAATTATTCTGCAATTTGAACAGTTGCACGACGGTTGAATGAGATTGGAGAAAGCTCATCAACACCACCGTTAGCCTTTGTTGTGATGTTATTCTTCTCTACACCCATCTTAACAAGCTCCTTTGCAACAGCATCAGCACGACCCTGTGAAAGTTTCTGGTTGATAGCAGGTGTACCAGTTGCACTATCTGCATAACCATTAACGAGCAACTTAGAGCCATTCTCCTTAGCATACTTAGCCAAAGCCTGAACATTAACCAAATCCTGCTTAGAAGCAATGTTTGTCTTGTTGATGTTGAAGAATACAGAAACTGGAGCGTTAACAAACTCCTTCACTGCGGCTGGAGTCTCCGCTGGCTTCTGATTTGCAAGCATGTTCTTCAAACGATCATTCTCTGCATTTGCATCGTTCAACTTAGCGTTGAGAGCATCAAGTTCTGACTGATGAAGTGCATTGATAGCATCAACGTCTGGAGTCTTCTTCCAAGTTGACTTACCAAGATTGAACTGCAAGCCAAGCTCTGCATAAACGTTGTTGTCATGAGAATCCCAACCACGACGAGCATCGCCAGCACCACCATCAATATCACTCTCCAAACGGTTCCAACCAGCCTCAAGATAAATATTGAGATGCTTAGCAACCTTCCAAGAAGACTGAATACCAGCACTGAGGTCCATAGAATACAAGTTATGAGTCATTGTACGGCCGATACCACCACCAATGAATGGGATTACATTCCATACACGGTTCTCGTTGTAACCACAAAGAAGATTACTCAAGTTGAACATGATATGCTCGTTCAAAACCCAATATCTGTTGAAGTTGCCCTTTGTGTCAGTCTCTGGGTCATAAACTTGCTTACCCCAAATACCCTGAAGTTTTGTACGCAAACCGATACCTGGAGTGAACCACTTACCGATAGCCAAGGCTGCGCCTGGGTTAGAACGGAACTTTTTGAAAGGACTTCTCTCGAATCCCTGTCCATGCTCCTCAGCGGAATACCAAGCATTCCAATCTGCACCAGCCTGGATAAACCAATTGCTCCAGAAAGAATTTGTTGCAACACTATACTTCTCGGTAGGTGTTGCGTCCTGAGCGAAACCGCTCAAAGAGATACTAGCAAACGCTAATACAGCTAATAACTTTTTCATAACTTTATTATTTAATAATCAATATAGTAATTACTAACTTAGAATCATCTTCAATTTGCCGCAAAATTAATATTATTTTTCCAATATTTCTCTTTTTTTCAAGAAAAAATCACTTTTTCATCTCAAAAACTTGTGTTTTTATCCATTTTGCACCAATTTTAAGCCAAAAGATGCTCAATTTCTTGCTGTTTCAAGATACAAAGCACATTTTTCCCATCAGGAGTATAATTGACATTATTGCAAGCGAACAAGTCGTTTACCAAATTCTCCATCTCCACATTACTGAGAACTTGTCCTTCTGGAATTGCTGCATTACGAGCTAGGGTGAGGGCGATATTACGTTGCACCTCTTCCATTGCAGAGACACCTTCTTCTTTGGCAGACTCCACAATATTTTGTACCAAACGCAAAGGATTAATGCCATCCAAACCAGCTGGTATGGCATTTACTGCATAACTCCCCCCTCCAAGATTATCCAACTCAAAACCCATCGATGCCATTTCGGGCATAATGTTCTTCAATATCACCTCATCAGAGGCGGGAAACTGAAGTACCTCTGGGAATAATACTTTTTGAGCTTGATTTGTTTTTTGATGAAGCTGCTCCATATAACGTTCGAACAAGACCCTTACATGTGCACGATGCTGATCTATAATCATCAACCCAGACTTCACCGCTGTCATAATGTATTTTCCCTTATATTGATAATGTGAGGGGGATTTTTCTTCCAAAATGCTATTGCGCGTCTCATTCTCCGTATCAGACTCGAATATACTACCTTCTTGCTGAACCTCATCTTGTTCTCCCAGTCCCTCATACAACTTTTCCCACTGCTCATCAACAGTCTTTACCGGACGAGGTTGTGAAGAAGCCGTCTTAAAAGGATTATAATGAGGATTGACACTCACCTTTGGTGCAGCGACTGTAGGAATCTCTTGCGAATTGAAAACAGGAATATCTGGTTTATCCTCTGTGTCAAAGTCTATCGTAGGCACATCGTTAAATACTCCTATAGATTCCTTCACCGCAGCCATCAGAATCTGCCAAATTGCCTGTTCATTCTCAAACTTTATCTCTGTCTTAGTTGGATGTATGTTTACATCTATATCATTAGGGTTGACATCAAAATACAAGAAATAGGGAACTTGTTCACCTTGGGGAACCAGGCGTTCATAAGCTGTCATGACAGCTTTATTAAAATAAGGATGTTTCATATACCTGCCATTCACAAAAAAGAACTGATGAGCTCCTTTTTTACGTGCAGCTTCAGGCTTCCCCACGAACCCCGAAATTTTACACATAGTCGTCTCAACATTCACGGGCAACAAGTCTTGGTTGATTCTCTTGCCAAAAATATCAATGATTCGTTGACGAGTATTGCCTGCTTTCACATTCACCAATTCAGAATTGTTACTATGCAAAGTAAAGCAAATTTCCGGATTAACCAATACGATTCGCTCAAAAGCAGTCAAGATATTATTAAGTTCCGTGGAATTCGACTTTAGAAACTTACGTCTTGCAGGCACATTATAAAACAGATTATTGACAGTAAAAATACTGCCAACAGAACATGCACAAGGTTCTTGACCTTCAAAACGAGAGCCAGAAATAGTGAGTTGTGTTCCGATTTCATCCTCTGCTTGTCGAGACTTCAATACCACCTGAGCCACAGCTACGATAGAAGCAAGCGCTTCTCCTCGGAATCCATTTGTATGCAAATCAAACAAATCTTCCGCTTTTTTAATTTTAGATGTAGCATGACGCTCAAAAGCCAACCTTGCATCAGTCTCAGACATACCTTTTCCGTCATCAATGACTTGAATACTTGTACGACCAGCATCTACCACAACTACATCAATATGCTTGGCTCCTGCATCCACAGCATTCTCCACCAACTCCTTCACTACAGAAGCTGGACGCTGTATCACTTCTCCTGCCGCAATTTGGTTGGCGACAGCATCTGGCAACAATTGGATAATATCGCTCATAATTTTATAGTCTTATTCATCTTGTCTTTTCTGCGGCAACACTTGTAGCGGAGCCGTATGACGCTTGATTACTTTTAATTGCTGATCTTGTTTTTTACCTCGCCAAACAAAGATGTCATTCTTATCTTTCGGCCTGATATCGTCGAACCATGCGAAATTAGGTAGTTTCACCTTAGAAGGTGGTACTTGTGTTATAGGATAGAAAGTACCCACAGACTTATTTGCCCATATTTTTTGCAACTGCCTTTCTGGACTCAGATACATACGCATGGTATCAGTTTCCATATAATTGAGACCTACAATAGAACTATCTTTGTCATTCGTAAGGTAATAAATCGTCTGAACATTACCTATTGATTCTCCCATACGTGCTTGCCCATTCTCAAAATATGCCTTCATCTCCTTTGAAGTCACTTGATTGAAATGAACGCTATCTGGCATTTCATCAATAGACAAAGCTTGACCAATAACATGCGCCATACGAATCGTAGAATCATTCATGTACGCCTTGATTACCTCTCCCAACAATTGGCGATTGGCATTCCAGACAATAGGATCCTTATACATGGTCATACAAGAATCTTTGGAATTGAAAACCAAAGAATCACATACAGCTTGCACATCCGTACGATACACCCTAACTTTATGGAAAGCATGAACCTTGCGATATACAGAATCTGTATTGATGTGGAAAGTATATATCTTCATTGAATCAGAATGCATCCATAACGTATCCTTCTGGGAGTAATCTATCGCTACTGGATTACGAGTGGCAAAGCCATATCCCGTTTTTTCATTATAGCGCAAATAATTACAATGAAGAGAATTCTTATTTTTCTTATCTACATACACAACGTTACCATATCCATAACTTTCGCCATTCTTGACATAGTACAAACTATCACCCGTAATGGTCTTGTCCTTATCTTCTAGCGTTGAACGATCAAATAGCTGCGCTTGATCATTTTTAGTGTTGTAAAAGCCATTCTTGGTATGGACAACACTACCTCCAGAGATAATCTTTGAAGGACCCACCATATGCGCCTTTGACTTAGGCACATCATAATATAATGTATCTGTAGTTACAACATCTTTTCCACTACGCAACTTTACATTATAGACGAATTTTGCTTCACGAGTTTTTGTATGGTACTCACCCCAATCTGCCACAAGTTTATCTTTGCCGTCTATCAAGGTACCACCCTCAAAGAAATTTGCCATCTCATACAAACGATCATAATCTAAGCTATCCGTACGAAGTACTTGGCGACGATGATGCAGCACGACATTATTACGTGCATGCATCATCTGCATCATACCATCATATTCTGCTCTATCACAGGTTAACGACAATGTATCCCCCTGTTTGAAATGTACATGTCCAAAAGCTTTGACAGAGTTTGAATTTTGATAGAAATAGGCACTATCACAGGTCAGATGTGCTCCTTGATGAGAAAAAGACACCTTTCCTTTCACAATCTGAGCATCTGGATTGCTACCATACATATCATAGCGCAACTCATCAGCATGCAGGAGATAGACCCTATCACCTTTAGGACGTTTTGACTTTTTCTTTGGTGCCAACATAGCTTGCACAAGACAAAACCCAAATAGGCATAGAATCAGAATCAAACTAATTCTATGCCCACCATTATTTTTCAAGAACTTAATCTTAATCATTTAACCCAACCTTGATATTCAAACTTACAATCTTTGTAGCGATCATTCATACGTACATAAGTGCGTTTGATTTTATCCACTACCCAATCATGCAATGTTTTTTCACGCTCTTTCGCCAAAACCACATCTTTCATTACCTGAAAGTCTTCTGTTATGGTTGCTCTATGACCTTCCACTCTATTAATAAGTTTCACAACTGCACATGTTGTTTTACCCCTAGAATTGATCATAGTAAAAGGTGCTGATATTTGTCCCACTTTCATCGTGTCAATGACACGAGCGACTTCTGTGGGCAAATCTTTCATTTGGAAACGAGATGTACGGCTTCCTGTCGCTGTCACATTGGCCATAATTCCCTTATTGGAACGTGTATCTTTATCATCAGACAAGACTGTAGCCGCATCCTCAAATGAAAACTTTTTATTTCTGATATCTGCGCTAATTGAGTCCAAACGTGCCAACGATTTATCTATTGCCTCTTGTGAAACTTGTGGTTTAAGGAGAATATGTCTAACCTTGATTTTATCTCCACGCTTGTCAATCAACTGAATAATATGAAATCCAAATTCAGACTCAACAATCTTTGAAATTTTCTTCGGATCGGTCAAGTTGAAAGCTACATTCGCAAATGCTGGATCCAACATACCTCTACCCATATAATCCATCTCACCACCCATTCGAGCAGAACCAGGGTCTTCCGAGTAAAGACGAGCCAAGGTTGCAAAAGATGTTTCCCCCTTGTTAACACGATCCGTAAAGTTTCTCAATTCATCCTTGACACGATTGGTTTCTTCCATGGAAATCTTAGGTTGATTCGTTAGAATTTCCACTTCTACTTCAGTAGGAACAAAAGGAATACTATCAGCAGGAAGCTCCTTAAAATATTGTCTCACTTGCGATGGTGACACTTTAATATCTTTCACCAACTCCTCTTTCATTTTCTGAATGAGTTGACGATTCTTGAAATCATCATGCATTGATTGACGCATTTGCGTAATGCTTTGCTTACGATACTCCTCAAGTTTCTCACGTGATCCCACCAAACTCACCCAATGGTTAATCTGGTCATCGATCATAGAAACAACTTCTGATTCTGTCACCTCGATACTATCGATGGCTGCCTGATGCAAAAACAATTTTTGCAAAGCGATTTGCTCTGGGATAGAACAATCAGGATCGCCGGAATAACTAATACCTTCTGCCTCAGCCTGCAAACGAGTTGCTTCCACCTCAGATTTCAAAATAGGTTCATCACCGACAACCCATATAACTTCATCTACAACACTCGCCTCATTTACTTTATCTGTATCTGCATTCAACTTGCTCATCGAAGAGTCCTCTGTCACAGAAAAAGACGCACTTCTTCCCATTCTATTTGCATGAACAGTGAGCCCCATCAATAACAACAGAGCAACAACAGCAGAAGTTATTTTTTTATCTTTATTCATTAATTTCGAAATTTAGTGTTTATTCACAGTGGCTAGTACTTTCTCATCAACTACCACTGCATGTTTTTTTCTCAAAGCTGCAACCCATTCTTTCTCCAACGCATCTTGATAATCGGCTATCACCAAAGACTTCACGTCAGTATAGTCTTCTGGCATTTTCTTTAGAATTTTACCAAATGTTGCGTCGTAAGGATAATCCTTGTTGGTTTGAACAACTGTATCTTTATGGAAAACCATTTTATCTACCAAAGCGTTGTCACCACGCTTAAAGATTCCCTTTTCTACACGAATACGAATGACCGAATCTTTATTAAACGTATTACGCAATATTTCAGCCCATTCAACGAACGGTTTTCCTTTTATGCTTTTTTGGACAGCTTTAATGTCTGCCTCATCTTTTACATGATAAGCAATTCCCTTAAATCGTGGCTGCTCCCATTTGTACTTGCTTTTGTTTTTTGCAAAATAAGCCGTCAGACCACGCTCATCTTTCGAAGCCTTATCCCAAACCAACTGATTGCTTATTTCATATAGCAAAAGTCCGTCATGATATTCTTGAATAAGATACTTCAAATTATTATCATGACTTGCCAGCTCATCGGCTTTTTGTTCCAAAATATTTTCTTTTGTCGTACCCTTAGGCATACTTTTTAGCAAAGAATCAAGTTTGTCATCGACAATTTTTTCTCGGATTCCTCTCGCATCGATAAAACGATAGATATCATTTTTTAATGAATCAAAAGGGAAGAACTGTTGCTTGTCAACCAACTTAATGACATGATAGCCAAATTCTGACAAAACAGGTGTATGCAATTCTCCTTTCTTCATTGCAAACACAGCATCTTCAAATGCCTTCACGGTTTGTCCTTTTGTCAACCAAGGAAGTTGACCGCCATTAACAGCCGAACCTTTGTCATCAGAATATTTTTTAGCAAGTGCTGAGAAATCAGCACCTTTTAGCAAAACCTTATAAATCGAATCAGCTTTCAACTTAGCTTGTTCTTGTTCTGCCTTTGTTGCTTTTTGCTTCAACAATATCAAGATATGAGCAGGCTTTACCATTCCACCTGCACCATCTATCCTCTGCTGCGTTTCTGAATAAATTTTATGCGCTTCTGCATCAACATCTTCAGAAGTCACAAATGAAGGTCTAACTTGTTGGTCTCTATAAGATGCAAATTCTTTTTTAAAAGATGCCAAAGTATCAATCTTTGCCTCTTTTGCCGCCAAGACTTTCAACTTATAGTTAACAAACAAGTCAACATATTCATTTACGGTTTTCTTGTCAATAACCCCATTTGAGTTATTCTTATTATATGAATACTCAAACTCCGAACGACTAACAGGTTGTCCATCAATCGTCATTATAGTAGGATCTATATTTTGAGCAGAAGCTATGCTTCCCGAAAGAAGCATAGCAGCCATAAGCGCATAAAATTTCATATATTATATTCAATTTATCATTCTGGGCGACTATAGTTTGGCGCCTCACTAGTGATTGTAATGTCATGTGGATGACTCTCAAGAACACCCGCGTTTGTAATACGAGTAAACTTGGCTCCATGCAACTTCTCGATTGTTCCTGCGCCACAATAACCCATACCAGAACGCAAGCCACCAATCAATTGGTATATAACCTCCTGAACAGTTCCTTTATAAGGCACACGACCAGCAATACCCTCAGGTACCAACTTCTTAGCATCCTTAGTATCGCTCTGGAAGTAACGATCCTTGGAACCATTTTTCTGCTCCATAGCCTCCAAAGAGCCCATACCTCGATAACTCTTGAACTTACGACCATTGAAGATGATGGTATCACCAGGACTTTCCTCTGTACCAGCAACAAGCGAGCCAATCATCACGCAGCTACCACCAGCCGCCAAAGCCTTAACAATATCACCAGAATAGCGAAGACCACCATCAGCAATCAAAGGCACATCAGTACCCTTCAAGGCAGAATAAACGTCATATACAGCGCTCAATTGAGGAACACCAACACCGGCTACGACACGAGTTGTACAAATAGAGCCAGGACCGATACCCACCTTTACACCATCAGCACCATTCTCTACAAGGTACTTAGCAGCAGCTCCTGTTGCCACGTTTCCGACAACAACATCCACATTAGGGAAAGCAGCCTTCACTTCATGCAACTTTTCAATAACGCCCTTAGAATGACCATGAGCAGTATCTATGACGATAGCATCAGCGCCTGCCTCAACCAAAGCCTTGGCACGATCAAGCGTATCAACAGTAACGCCAACACCTGCAGCGACACGAAGGCGACCCTTCTCGTCTTTGCAAGCCATTGGTTTATCTTTAGCTTTGGTAATATCCTTATAAGTAATCAAGCCAACCAAATGATTAGCGTTATCAACCACAGGCAATTTTTCAATTTTATTTTCCTGAAGAATCTGCGCTGCAGCCGTCAAATCAGTTTGCTGATGGGTTGTCACAAGGTTCTCACTTGTCATAACCTCATCAATCTTCTTATCCAAATGACGCTCGAAGCGCAAGTCACGATTGGTTACAATACCAACCAAGTGATTTTCGTCATCGACTACAGGGATACCACCGATATGATAATCATGCATCATATCAAGCGCATCCTTCACCGTACTACCACGACGAATTGTAACTGGATCATAAATCATACCATTCTCAGCACGTTTCACGATGGCAACTTGTCGAGCTTGCTCTTCAATTGTCATATTCTTGTGAATCACGCCAATACCACCTTCACGGGCGATGGCTATCGCCATAGAAGCTTCCGTAACAGTGTCCATTGCCGCCGTGACAAAAGGGACATTTAACTCGATGTTACGAGAAAATTTGGTTTTCAACTCTACCTCTTTAGGTAATACCTCTGAATAAGCAGGTATCAGAAGGACGTCGTCGTAAGTAAGACCGTCCAT
>FR893298.1:9491-12478 GCA_000436035.1 Prevotella sp. CAG:732
TGTAACCTTTTAAAAATTTATTGCGTGCAAATTTAGCAATAATATTTCATATAAGCCACGCTTTTCACGATTTTCTTACCTAATTAAAGCTATTTAACGTGATTAGTTAGCTTGCTCTGACAAGAACTTGATTCTCACTAGCCTTATTTCGTCTTCAGAATAGTCTGCCCCCAATTCATCCAAAGCAGCATTGAGATCATCAGTTTCACTTTCCATGAAGTAATCATAGATATCATCCACATGTTCATCATCAATTACCTCTTCGATGAAATAATCAATATTCAACTTGGTACCACTATAAACAATGGCATCAATTTCATCCAAAAGAGTATCGAAATCCAATCCCTTAGCTTCAGCAATATCATCCAATGCTATCTGACGATCAATACTTTGAATAATGAAGACTTTCAGCATCGACTTTTTGGCAATAGTACGTACACGCAATTCCTCCGGTCGTTCGATTTCGTTATCTTCACAATACTTGCGAATCAACTCACAGAACTCCTTTCCAAATCGTTTTGCCTTTCCTGCGCCAACCCCCTGCACATTCTGTAATTCCTGTATGGTTACAGGATACATCGTCGCCATTTGTTCCAAAGACACATCTTGGAATATTACATAAGGTGGCAATTTATGCTTTTTAGCAAAGCTCTTGCGCAAATCTTTCAGCATTGAATAAAGTTGTTGATCCAATGCTCCGCAACCTCCTTCTCGTATATTGTCTTCATCGAAATCATCCTTAAACTCACGATCTTCCACTATCAAGAAAGACTTAGGCTTCTTGATAAATCGTTTTCCAGAAGCAGTAAGTTTCAGCAATCCATAATTCTCAACATCTTTCTTCAAATAGCCAGATATCAATGCTTGTCGAATGACAGGATTCCACAATTTGTTATCCATATCCTCTCCAGCGCCAAACTCCTCCAGTTCGTTATGTTTATGAGATACTATATCATCAGTAGCTCTTCCTTTAACGAAGTCTATAACATACTCCTGTCGGAAGTTCTCCTTGACAGCAGCTATTGCCTTAAGCACAACAAGTAGCGCATCCTTCGCCTCAATTTTATTCTTAGGATGCAAACAGTTATCACAATTATGACAGTTGTCTTCCAAATATTCTTCACCGAAATAATGCAACAACATTTTTCGACGACAAACGGAGGACTCTGCATAAGCAGCAGTTTCTTGAAGAAGTTGACGGCCGATATCCTGCTCTGCAACAGGTTTATTTTCCATAAACTTCTCCAACTTCTTCAAATCCTTACGAGCATAGAAAGCGATACAAATACCTTCACCTCCATCTCGTCCTGCTCGTCCTGTCTCCTGATAATACCCTTCAAGACTCTTTGGAATATCATAGTGAATGACAAACCTAACATCAGGTTTATCAATACCCATTCCGAAAGCTATAGTTGCCACTATGACATCTATCTTTTCCATCAAGAAGTCATCTTGTGTCTGAGAACGTGTGGCAGAATCCAGTCCTGCATGATAAGGAGCTGCCTTTATTTCGTTCGCTTTCAATATTTCAGCTAATTCTTCCACTTTCTTTCGAGACAGACAATAAATAATGCCACTTTGTCCAGGATGCTGGCGAATGAACATGATGATCTGACGGTCAACGTCTTTCATTTTTGGTCGAATCTCATAATAGAGATTTGCACGATTGAAAGAACTCTTGAATTCTTTCGCATCAGCTATACCCAAACTTTTCTTGATATCAGTTCTCACCTTATCCGTAGCAGTTGCAGTAAGGGCTATCACGGGCGCCTTTCCTATCTCGTTGATGATAGGTCTGATACGACGATATTCTGGACGGAAATCATGTCCCCATTCAGAAATACAATGCGCCTCATCCACAGCATAAAAAGAAATTTTGATAGTTTTCAAGAAGTCAACATTATCTTCTTTCGTCAAAGACTCAGGTGCCACATAAAGAAGTTTAGTTTTTCCTGACAAGATATCTTGCTTCACTTTTTCAATAGCAGACTTATTGAGCGAAGAATTCAAATAATGTGCAACACCATCATCCTCACTAAGTCCATTGATAACGTCCACTTGGTTTTTCATCAATGCAATCAACGGAGAAATGACGATGGCGGTTCCTTCCATTATAAGGGAAGGCAACTGGTAGCACAAGCTTTTTCCACCACCAGTAGGCATCAATACAAAAGTATCATTACCTGCCATCAAATTTCTGATGATAGTTTCTTGTTCACCCTTAAACTTATCAAAGCCAAAATAGTGTTTAAGCTGATCTGTAAGATTTATCTGTTCTGCCATATCCAACCTATCAATTTATATTCTTATTATGTTTTATGGTACAATTCTCCAATGGGATTCTTTCCCATTGGAGTTGATTACGCCGATTCTAATTTTTGCAAATGAGCTTTTTCCAACTGTGACTTAGCATAATCCAATGTCACTACAAAGCTCTTTACATTTTTAGATGGAATTTCAAACATTGTATCCATCATAATAGCCTCGAATATCGAACGAAGTCCACGAGCACCCAACTTGTATTCCACAGCCTTATCTACAATGCAGTCCAAAGCGTCCTCTTCAAACTTCAGTTCAATTCCATCCATCTCAAAAAGCTTGATATACTGCTTGATAATGGAATTTTTCGGTTCTACCAATATCTTACGCAAAGCCCCTCGATCAAGAGGATTCAGATAGGTAAGTACAGGTAATCGACCAATAATTTCAGGAATTAACCCAAACGATTTCAAGTCTTGAGGCAAGATATATTTCATCAAGTCTGATTTATCAATGTTTCTGACATTTTGCACAGAATTATATCCGACAACATGTGTATTCAGACGCTGAGCTATTTTTTGTTCAATGCCATCAAAAGCACCACCACATATAAACAGGATGTTTTTGGTATTCACATGGATATAATCCTGGTCAGGATGCTTGCGTCCACCCTTAGGTGGAACATTGACCATAGTGCCTTCCAACAGTTTCAATAGTCCCTGCTGAAC
>FR893298.1:12490-24108 GCA_000436035.1 Prevotella sp. CAG:732
CAATAGACCCTGCTGAACACCCTCTCCGCTCACGTCGCGAGTGATGGAAGGATTGTCACTCTTACGAGCAATCTTATCTATCTCATCGATAAACACGATGCCTCTTTCCGCAGCCTCGACATTGTAATCTGCTACCTGCAACAATCGGCTCAAGATACTTTCCACATCCTCACCTACATAACCTGCCTCTGTAAAAACTGTAGCGTCAACAATGGTAAAAGGAACATCTAAAAGCTTTGCGATAGTACGAGCCAACAAGGTTTTTCCGGTACCAGTACTACCAACCATGATGATATTACTTTTTTCTATTTCTACCCCATCATCCGTCTTTTGCTGTTGCAAACGTTTATAATGGTTGTAAACAGAAACTGCAAGATAGCGTTTTGCTTCATCTTGTCCGATGACATATTCATCTAGATATTTTTTAATATCCACTGGTTTAGGAACATCTTTCAGCACAAATTTCTCGCCTCCCTGTTGTTCCTTGCCTGATTTCAGCACACCAGTAGATTGTACAATATCCCAAGCTTGCTTTGCACAATCCTCGCAAATGAAGGCATTGATACCAGTTATCAACAATCTCACTTGCGACTCATCTCTTCCACAAAACCCACAAACTTTCTTAGGCATACCTTATTATATTTATTTACGTACCAAAACAGAATCTATCATACCATACGCCTTAGCTTCCTCAGCAGTCATCCAATAATTACGATCACTGTCTGCCCATACTTTCTCATAAGGAGTATGAGAATGATTGGAAATGATGGTATAAAGTTCTTTCTTAAATTTTTGAATTTCCTTTGCCTCTATCTCAATATCTGAAGCTTGGCCCTGTACTCCACCCAACGGCTGGTGAATCATCACACGGCTATGAGGCAAAGCAGAGCGCTTGCCTTCTTGACCAGCGACAAGGAGGACTGCCGCCATTGAAGCAGCCATACCAGTACAGATAGTAGCTACATCACTAGAAATAAACTGCATGGTATCATAGATGCCAAGACCGGCAGTTACACTACCACCAGGGCTGTTGATATAAATAGAAATGTCCTTTCCACTATCCACAGAATCCAAATAAAGCAACTGTGCTTGCAATGTATTGGCTGTATAATCATCAACTTCTGTTCCCAAGAAAATAATACGGTCCATCATCAAGCGAGAGAACACATCCATCTGGGTAACATTAAGTTGGCGCTCCTCCAAAATATATGGGTTCATATACTGAGCCTGCGACTTAATCACGTCATCAAGCACCATTCCATTCATACCAAGGTGCTTGGTAGCATACTTTCTAAAATCGTTCATATTATATCACTTATTACATTCAATTTACATACGAAAATCGAGGTTATCGACCTCTATTTCTCGTTCGGTGGAACAAAGATAATAAAAAAAGTCGATAACCTCGAAATAAATACGATATTTTTTCAAAAAAAATATTATTCTTGCATCATCTTGTTGAAATCCTCTACAGAAATCTCCTTCTCGTTCAACTTTACAACGTTCTTCAACGTTGCAGCCAACTTACGGTCAATAGAGCGATCTACAAGTGCATCTGTACTGTCACCCTTCTTTATGAGTTCATTAGCATAGTTCTCAACATACTCCTCTGGAATGTTTGTCATACCATACTGAGCGAACTGTGCACGAGCTGCCTCCTTGGCAGTCTCCTTGATATCATTGTCGTCAATCTTGATGTCCTGAGCCTTGATAAGCTGCTCCTTGATCAAGTGCCAAGTCAACTCCTTGATGCTCTGCTCGTAGTTTTTCTCTACGAACTCCTCGCCCTTATCCTTGTTGTTAGCCAACATAATGCGCTTCAAAAGTGCGTCAGGGAACTCCAACTTACCAACCTTCTTCTCGCAATGAGCACGAACGTCCAAGATAAACTTGTAGTCAGAGTCGTTAACCAACTGAGCCTGCAAGCCCTCAGCAATCTTAGCACGGAATGCAGCCTCGTCCTTCACGTCAGTATCCTCACCAAGAGCTTGCTTGAAGAGTTCCTCATTGATCTCATGCTTCTTGAAGCGCTGGATTTCTGTAATCTGGTAGCTGAACTCAGACTCCAAGTCCTTGACAGCCTCACGCTCAATCTTCAAAAGCTGAGAAACCTCTGTATCGTTGTCTGGATAAGCCTTCTTAGGGTTGAAAGTGATGACATCGCCTACCTTAGCGTCATTGAAGAGGTTTTTCTGCTCCTCTACCTTGATATAACTTGGCATCATAATAGCGCCCTCAACGGTGATACCACCTTCCTTGGTGTTACCATTCTCATCGAGTTCACGCAAATCACCCTTCAACATATCGTTAGCCTCATAAGACTCTGCCTTCTCATAGCTTCCAGCACGAGATGCATACATATCAACCTGCTGGTCAAGAATCTTATCATCTACAGTAATGTTGTAGTAATCAACCTTGTCACGGCCAGAAAGTGCAACCTTGAACTCTGGTGCTACTGCGATATCAAACATAAATGTGTAAGGACCATCCTTCTCAATGTCAACTGGAGTCTGCTTCTCTGATGGGAGAGGCTCGCCAAGCATCTGGATCTTATTGTCCTGTACATACTTGTAAATCTGCTGACCAACGAGCTTGTTGACAACATCCATTTTTACTGATGGACCAAACTGACGCTTAATCATGCCCATAGGAGCCTGACCTGGACGGAAGCCAGGAACGTTAGCTTTCTTACGATAGTCCTTCAATGTCTTCTCGACATCATTCTTGTAATCCTCTTCTTCGACAACGAGGGTCAAAAGACCATTAATCTTGTCAGGATTTTCAAATGAAATTTTCATCTTGATGTTTTTGTTTTTATATTATTAATTATTTTTCTTGCACAATTGGATTGCAAAATTAAGCATATTTCGTGAATATACCTAATATATAAGAGAAAAATTTGTTTTTTTAACCATCTTCCTCCGCTTCTCTTGCTCTTTTTTGCTCATCTATGAGCTGAAAATCCTTCTTTCGCAGCACAAAACTATTACTTAGGTACTTCTCACGCACCACTTTGTTGGCTGCCAATTCCTCTGGCTTTCCTTGGAAAAGAATCTTACCCTCGAAAAGCAAGTAAGCACGATCGGTAATCGTCAATGTCTCTTGCACATTATGGTCGGTTATCAATATGCCGATATTGCGATATTTCAAACGCCACACGATATGCTGGATGTCTTCCACAGCAATAGGGTCAACACCCGCAAAAGGCTCATCTAGCATGATAAACTTTGGATCGATAGCTAAGCAACGAGCGATTTCCGTACGACGGCGCTCACCACCAGAGAGTTGGTCACCTTTGTTTTTGCGCACTTTATTCAGTCTAAACTCATTGATCAAGCTCTCTAGTTTTTCCAACTGATAGCTACGAGGTTTACCTGTCATTTCCAATACAGACAAGATGTTGTCTTCCACACTCATTTTACGGAAGACGCTTGCCTCCTGAGGAAGATAGCCGATACCTGCACGAGCACGCTTATACACAGGATAAGAAGTAATTTCCTTGTCGCCCAAGAAAACATGTCCCTCATTAGGCACCACCAAACCTGTAGTCATATAGAAAGAGGTAGTCTTACCAGCACCATTTGGTCCTAGCAATCCGACAATCTCACCTTGTTTCACATTGATGGTCACTCCATTTGCAACCGTTCTCTTGCCATAACGTTTCACCAAGCCTTCTGTCCTGAGCACGAGATTCTCGCCCCCACCAGTTTGCTCTTGAGTATTCATATTTTCATCCATAATAAGCCATTTTGGAGCGAAGACGACAGTCCGTCTCCGCATTTTTGGTGCAAAAATACTAAAAAACAAGCAAATATCACTTATAAAATTAAAAAACTATTCATATTATAGCAGTTTTTTAGAGGATTTTGGTTACTTTTGCAGCATAAAACGTAGATTTTTAATATGATTATAGAAAAATGGCTTACCACCTTCGGTAAATATTTGATATTAATGGGGCGTTCATTCTCACGTCCTGAGCGTATGCGCATGTTCCTCAAGCAATATGCCAAGGAAATGTCACAACTGGGCATTGATTCCATTGGCATTGTGCTGCTCATTTCCTTCTTTATTGGTGCCGTCATCTGTATCCAGATGAAATTGAACATCCAAAGTCCTTGGATGCCAAGATGGGTGTCGGGATATACCACACGTGAGATTATGCTCTTGGAGTTTTCTTCCAGTATCATGTGCTTGATTCTAGCTGGAAAGGTAGGCTCCAACATTGCTTCGGAATTGGGAACTATGCGTGTCACCCAACAAATTGACGCACTTGACATCATGGGTGTCAACTCTGCTTGCTACTTGATTCTTCCTAAAATTCTAGGATTGGTAACCATTATGCCTTTCCTCGTCATATTTAGTTCTGCCATGGGTATCATCGGTGCTTATGGCACCGCATTCATCGGGCACATCCTTCCTCCAGATGACTTAACATTGGGATTACAACATGCTTTCAACCAATGGTTTGTGTGGATGAGTATCATCAAGAGCCTTTTCTTCGCATTCATCATCTCTAGCGTTTCCTCCTACTTCGGATATACCGTCGAGGGTGGTTCGGTAGAAGTTGGCAAGTCATCCACAGATGCTGTTGTTTGCTCCAGCGTGCTTATCCTCTTCTCGGATGTATTCCTCACCCAATTACTCTCGTAACATTCAAATACCTATTTATAATTATGATTGAAGTTAAAGACTTAACAAAAGCATTCGACGACAAGACTGTCCTCAATAATATTAATATGGTATTTGAGACAGGAAAGACCAACTTAATCATCGGTCAAAGTGGTTCGGGAAAGACTGTCCTGATGAAAAACTTAGTTGGTTTGTTGGAACCAACAAGTGGTGAAGTTTTGTATGATGGGCGTAATTTCGTTCAAATGTCGAAGAAAGAAAAAGTGCTGATGCGCCGTGAAATGGGCATGATTTTCCAAAGCGCCGCATTATTCGACTCTCTGCCTGTGCTAGAGAACGTGATGTTCCCACTCGACATGTTTTCCAACATGAACTACAAGGAGCGTGTCAAGAGAGCACAAGAATGCCTGGACCGCGTGAACCTAATCGATGCCCAGAAAAAGTTTCCTGGTGAAATTTCCGGTGGTATGCAGAAACGTGTTGCCATCGCCCGTGCTATCGTAATGAACCCAAAATACTTGTTCTGCGATGAGCCAAACTCTGGTCTTGACCCAAAGACCTCCTTGGTCATCGACGAATTGCTTTCAGGTATCACCAAGGACTACAACATGACGACCATCATCAATACGCACGACATGAACTCCGTCATGGGAATTGGCGAGAATATTTGCTTCATTTATAAAGGTCACAAGGAATGGCAAGGCAACAAGGATGAGGTCATCTCTTCCACAAATGAGAAGCTTAACGACCTTGTATTTGCATCCGACTTGTTCAGAAAGGTAAAGGAAGTAGAAATGGAAGAGGAAAAAGCTAAAGCCAAGAAGTAACTTCTCTTTCACAAGATATATCATAATGAAAAAGAGCAACCGACAACTTATCATGCCGATTGCTCTTTTTTAATTATCTCATTTTCCAGTCGCCATCCACTTGCACCATCGGAACAACTATCTGTTCCTTAGTACTATCACCATAAGCTAACGACAAGAATACGTCGGCTACATGGTGGGCAGTATCTGCCTTTGCACTGATGATGTCAACCGACTTCATACCCTTATGGTCTTCCTTTTGTTGCTCTACAAACATTTGCGCATTGAGCAGCAATTGTTCTTGATACCCTTTCGGAATGCGATTACGCTGCTGATAACCAGCCACAAACTCCTGGTACTTACCTTCCAAGAGCAAGTCATAATATCCTTTAGCCGCGATTCCTGCAAAGTAACCTGGATCAGGGCTTTCTTTCTTGCAGGAAGAAAGCCCCAAACCACCCAGTACCATGATGAAAAACAAAAGCTTTTTCATTACTTCTGACGAATGAAGATATTGATTGGACAGCCATGAAGCGACCAATTCTCACGAATCTTGTTTTCCAAGAAACGGCGATAGTTCTCCTTGACATACTGTGGCAGGTTGGCATAGAACACAAACGAAGGAATCGTTGTATTTGGCAACTGCGTACAATACTTAATCTTGATGTACTTACCCTTCACGCTCTGTGGAGGATATGCCTCGATGATAGGAAGCATCACCTCGTTGAGTTTGGATGTACCAATGTGTGCCTTACGGTTCTGATATACCTGCTTGGCTGTTTCCAACACCTTGAAGATACGTTGCTTGGTCAAGGCTGAAGCAAAGATGATTGGGAAATCCACAAATGGAGCCATACGCTTACGGATGGCGGTCTCGAAGGTATCGATGACCTTTTGGTCCTTGTTCTCCACCAAGTCCCACTTGTTGACTACAACCACCAAACTCTTGTTGTTCTTCTGAATCAACTGGAAGATGTTCATATCCTGTGTCTCGATACCACGGGTGGCATCCAACATCAAGATGCACACATCACTATTCTCAATAGCACGGATGGAGCGCATCACAGAATAGAACTCCAAATCCTCGCTCACCTTATTCTTGCGACGGATACCAGCCGTATCAACCAAGTAGAAGTCAAAGCCAAACTTGTCATATCTCGTATAGATACTATCACGTGTAGTACCAGCAATCTCAGTTACAATATTGCGGTCCTCACCAATGAAAGCATTGATGATACTGCTCTTGCCGGCATTAGGACGACCTACGACTGCAAAACGTGGGATGTCTTCCTCTACGCTCTCCTCCGGATTGTCTTGCAACTTATCCAAAATCATGTCAAGCAAGTCACCTGTACCACCACCTGTAGCAGCACTGATACACTGAGGATCACCCAAACCCAACTTATAGAACTCGGCTGCCTCATAGTACTCTGCACTATTATCCACCTTGTTGGCTACAAGAATGACAGGAAGTTTGGCACGGCGCAAAATCAAAGCTACATCCTCATCCCAGTCAGTAAGTCCTGTGTTCACATCCACCAAGAAGAGCACCAAATCTGCCTCCTCTGTAGCCACCAGCACTTGCTTACGGATAGCGTCCTCGAAAATATCATCTGACTTGACGACCCAACCACCTGTGTCAACAACAGAAAACTCTCTACCATTCCAGCTGCACTTACCATACTGACGGTCGCGAGTTGTACCAGCAGTATCACTGACGATAGCACGACGAGATTGAGTCAAACGATTGAACAATGTAGATTTACCCACGTTTGGGCGACCTACGATAGCTACTAAATTTGCCATAAATAGTCATTCATCCTCCTTCCTTTAGGAGGTTTCTAGGATGTGGTCTCTGCATCCAAGTTAATAATTTGCCGAAGCTGACCATACCCCGGCCCTCGCCAACCAGCGAGAGTTCCTCCCTCTTTTCCATTCAGGGAGGGGAAGTGAAGATAAATAATAAATATCAAATGATAAATGTTTACTTATCTAATATTTATAATTTATCATTTATAATTTATCATTTATTCCGGATTATACCCAAAGGCATCCAATTCCTTCTGAGAGCTACGCCAATCCTTATCAACCTTGACGAAGGTTTCCAAGAAGATACTCTTATTGAAAAATTTCTCCAACGCCTTACGTGCCTCAGTATTGACTTTTTTCAAGGCGATACCTTGGTGTCCGATGATGATGCCTTTTTGAGAATCACGCTCTACATAAATGACTGCATTGATGTGAATGCGCTTTTCATCTTCTTTGAAACGCTCTACTCTTACTTCCACAGAATAAGGGATTTCCTTGTCATAATAGAGAAGTATTTTCTCTCGAATAATCTCAGAGACGAAGAAACGAGCAGGCTTATCAGTCAACTGGTCCTTGTCAAAGAAAGCAGGCGACTCTGGCAGCAGTTCCTTGATGCGCTTCAAGAGCATATCTACGCCAAACTTGTTTTTGGCAGAAATAGGAAGAATTTCCGCATTTGGCAAGAGAGAGTGCCACTTCTCTACGATGTCTCCCAACTTGTTTTGATCACTCTCATCGATTTTATTGATCAAGAGCAATACTGGGATAGTCATTTTCTTGACCTTTTCGAGGAAGTCCATATTCTTCTCTGGATTCTCGACCACATCAGTCACATAGAGCAAAACATCAGCATCCGCCAAGGCACTTTCAGAGAAAGCCAACATCATCTCCTGCATCTTGTAATTGGGTTTCAAAACACCAGGAGTGTCGGAAAACACAATCTGCATATCATCAGTATTGACGATACCCATGATACGATGACGGGTTGTTTGAGCCTTGAAGGTAGCGATACTGATACGCTCTCCTACCAATTGGTTCATCAAAGTGCTCTTACCTACGTTTGGATTGCCTACGATATTAACAAAACCAGCTTTGTGCATAACAAAAGAATTTAAGCTAAATAATTCACAAAAGTCCAGTAGAAAGACTTGAAACTAAAGAAACGCATCCTTCCATATTGACTATTGAAAAGATGCGTTTCCCCTTATATCGATAATTTACTCTCATTACTTACCATATGCAGCACCGTCATAAGCCCACTTATAGAAGGAAGCTCCATGCACAAATCCCGCACCAAATGCAGTAAAGATGACATTGTCACCCTTCTTCAGTTTGCTTTCAGCATCCCAAATTGCCAATGGAATAGTAGCAGCACTTGTATTACCATAATGGTCGATGTTGACTACCACCTTGTCAAGTGGAATACCCGCACGCTTGGTAACGGCCTCGATGATACGAAGGTTAGCCTCGTGAGGAATCACCCAGTTTACATCATCAGCAGTCAAGCCATTCATCTCCATGATTTTCATCACGTCGTTGCTCATGTCTGTCACTGCATAGCGGAAGACGGTACGACCTTCCTGATAAAGATAATGCATACGATGATCTACCGTAAAGCGAGAAGGAGGACAAACAGAGCCACCCGCCTTCATGTGCAAGAATGGCAAGCCATTGCCATCTGTACGAAGGAAGGAGTTCTGAACTCCCACGTTCTCTTCTTCAGTTGCCTCAACAAGCACAGCTCCTGCACCATCACCGAAAAGCACACATGTGGCACGATCTGTGTAATCCACCAAAGAAGACATCTTATCGGCACCGATAACGATAATCTTCTTGTAGCGACCACTCTGAATCATGCTAGCTGCTACGTCAAGCGTATATAAGAAGCCACAGCAAGCAGCAGAGAAGTCAAATGCAAAAGCATTCTTCAAGCCAAGCTTGCCGAGGACAATAGATGCTGTCGAAGGGAACTTGTAATCAGGTGTTGTGGTGGTAACAATCAGTGCATCGATTGTGTCTGGATCAACTCCAGTTTTCTGTATCAACTGCTTGGCAGCCTTGCGAGCGAGGTAACTTGTACCCAAGCCTTCCTCTGTAAGGATGCGACGCTCCTTGATACCCACACGTGTAGTAATCCACTCATCGTTAGTATCAACCATGCGAGACAACTCCTCGTTATTGAGGATATAGTCTGGCACGTAACCACCTACACCTGTTATAACAGCATTAATTTTACCCATTATTCAGCTGCTTCCTTTACAATAGCGACCTTGCCTCTGTAGTAACCGCAAGTTGGGCAAACTGTGTGGTAAACATAGTATGCACCACAATTAGGGCAAACTGCCAATGTAGGAGCTACTGCCTTATCATGAGTTCTTCTCTTAAGTGTACGTGTCTTTGACTGTCTTCTTTTAGGATGTGCCATAATTTTTAAATGTTTAAATTTTTACTTTTTACTTTTTCAAATTCACAAGAGCTGCCCATCGAGGATCTATAGTATTCTCTTCTTCCTCGCCGCTTCGGGCGGCAGAAAGCTCGTTAAGCTTTTCAATCATAGCAGGATTACATTTTCCAGGTGCATGCACATGCTTGATAGGTATTTCAAGAGCTATAAATTCATAGATGAACCACGAGACATCGAGTATTCCTTCGTCCTCGGCCACCGTCACGAGGTCATCATCTTCTGAGTAGTCTTCTCCAAATTTCACGACTAATCTGTCATCGCTATCAATCGTCTGATCCATATCATCCAGACAGATGTCGCAAGGTATGTGTACCACTCCCTCGGTATGAAATTCGAGTTCAAAAAAGTCGTCCGTCCGATTCACAGACAGACTGCAAAGCAACTCGCCTCTCTGAACATCAGGAGCATCTATTGCCTTAAAGTATTCATCATCAAGCTTATATTCCAAAGAGGTCTTACCCTGAGGCAAAGCTTTCAAATCAATCTTAAAAGACTCTATATTACACATATTACAATACCATTATATGGTTTCGGGGTGCAAAGTTACGAATATTTTTTGAGATAGAATAATTTTTCTTCAAAAAAACACTAAAATAACGCATATTAAGTACTTATTTATATTTAAATCGCTCTAAAGCCCACTCTAAATCGGCTATTACAACTTGCGCAATTCTATCCGGAAGGTGGTTCCCTTACCTAGCTCCGAACTTTTCACCCAAATCTTTCCATGGTGATATTCCTCCACGATTCGTTTAGCCAACGACAAGCCGAGTCCCCATCCACGTTTCTTGGTAGTAAAACCAGGTCGGAACACATTTTTCAAATCTTTCTTCTTGATTCCCTTACCGGTATCGCTGACTTCCAGGATAGCCTTGTCTATTGTTTCTTCGACATGAAGCGTAATGGTACCAGACTTGCCACCCATGGCATCAACCGCATTCTTGGAGAGATTCTCTATCACCCATTCAAACAAGGAGGCGTTCATCTTGATGATGATATCATGGTCTGGGAAATCCTTTACCATTTGTATGCTCTTGGAAGTACGGCGATCCATATAGTCGATGACATGGTCAAGCACCTCATTCAAACTGGCAGGAACAGGCTCTGGCAATGAACCAATCTTGGAGAAACGCTCGGCTATCAGTTGAAGTCTCTTGACATCTTTGTTCATCTCCGGAATCAAATCATCATCAGGATAGGTTTCTTTTAAAACTTCTATCCAAGCCATCAAACTGGAGATAGGTGTACCCAATTGATGGGCGGTTTCCTTGGACAATCCCACCCAAACTTTGTTTTGCTCCGCCTTCTTGGAGGTAAGAAGAGCAAAAATGGCAACTACCACAAAGATCAGCACAACACCTAATTGCACCATAGGATAAAGAGAAAGACGTTTGATGAGCAAAGATTCATCATAACAAACTTGGATGTATTCCTTAGCAGAAGCATTCAATTGTATCTTAATGTTTTTCCCCTTGGCAAGCCAACTGTGTCCTAATTTACCAGCATTCGCCAAACTATCCTCATAGTTTGCACCATCCACCTGGACGTTGCGAAAAAGTTCGGGGTTTCCATTAGCATCCAAAACAACGACGGGAATTGTATTATTCTCATTGATGACTTTCAGTACAAGGCTCAAGTCAGTATGTTCATCGGCTGTATTGAGTGAGCGCATGGCCTCTGCCCACACTTCCATACGATGCTGCTCCTCAGTTGCCAAATCTCGCACTAGATAGTGAGACACGACAAGTGAAGCGACTGCGATGAGTACCGCAGCAACCACCAATAAAATCTTAACCTGTCTTATCCTATCTGTCCAAATCATATATTAAGATAACGCAAATATGCGAAACTTATTATAGTTGACGACTTGCAAAAACGAAAAAGCCCCGACTACTTACGTAATCGAGGCT
>FR893299.1 GCA_000436035.1 Prevotella sp. CAG:732
AAATCTTTCCCCCTAATTTATCGGGTGAGCCTTTTTCTACCACTCATTGATGTCGGCGTGAGCCTCCACCTTATCCTCGATGTCATCGGGCAACTTAGAGAAGAAGTCGTAACCCGTGATGCGCTCCACATCATCGATGGTATTGATGAAGTCGGTTTTCTTCTTGCCCTTCTGCGACTGGTTTCGACAGATGAAACCGATGGCTTTCGGAGTACCCTCCATGCAAAGCACCACCTTGAAGAAAGCCTCAGGCACCACCACCTTGTTCTTGCCTATCTTGCGATGCTGCTGGTTGAGGTAGATAGGTCCACACACCACATACACCTTACCATATTTCTTAGCCCAAGCACGGCATTGCTGTTCGATGGAGTTCCACATACCACGGTTCAACCCACCATCTTGCGGACACATATTGGTGATTCTGAAGCAATCCTCCATCGCCTTCTCGCTCCACTTGTTGTCGCCAGCCGGACACATGTGCCCTCTATCATATCCACTGTTATAGTAATCAGAGAGATAGCCCTTAGGATCTGGCATGTCATCATCATCCCAGAAGTCCGTGCGCTGCACCTTGCCCGAAGCATGGTCGGCGGTGATAGACCAAGCCACCCAGTTAGGGTTTTTCATCTGATGATTGTAAGATACGGTATAGGAATAGCGATGCTTGATGGTTTCGGAGAGATTTTCCTTCGTATAGACGGGGATTTCGACACCATCATACTTCGATGAAGCTGTAGGCGAAATCTCTTTTTCTTCATCCTGGGCATAAGAATCTCCATCGTTCGACTTGTCATCCGACACAGGATCGGAAGAAGCTTCCTTCGCCGACTTCTCCAGCTCCGAATAGATTTCCGAAGCGGCATCTTTCAACAACTTGCGTTCAGCCTTGCTTCCCGTACATCCCAACAAGAGCAAGAAAGCCGCAAAGAGAGGCATCAGTCTCAGCCTCATCCAATTCCATTTCTTCATAAACATATTGCTTTTTAATTGTTTTCTTTCAACACATCTCCTCCCAGATACGTTTCGTTCCATTAGAAAATTCCTAAAAACTCCTAATATCTTTGTGAAATCGAAAACTTTCCCCTACCTTTGCAGCACAAAAACCAAAAGGTTTCGGGATTTGGCGCAGTTGGTAGCGCACACGTCTGGGGGGCGCGAGGTCGCTGGTTCGAGTCCAGTAATCCCGACTATTTCAAGTTAAACGACTGAGCAAGAGAAATATTGCCTTTGCCAATATATTTCTCGGTGCAGAATCGGAACCCCTTTTTTCACGCTTAACAAACATTAACTAGATTTTCGTGCAAGATATTTTGTTTTCCTAGTTTATATGTGTAGTTTTGCAGCGTTTTTCTACAGATAGAGGAAGAACGCTAGCGAGAAGAAAGGACTAGAATACAAACAATCATAAAATAACAAGAAAAAACAATGAAGAAATTCAAATTACTTTCAGTAGTGGCAGTATGCCTTGCAGCATTCGCCTTCACATCATGTAACACAGGTGATGATACCTATAGCTATCTCCCCCTCGAACAGCAAAAGGCTTACCAGAGCAATATGGCCATGGCAGGTACTTACTCTGACATGAAGATCTTGTGGGACCACAAGAACGATGCTGACGTCAAGAACCAGACGGACTCTGTTGACACACAAGTATCCATCAGCATGATTGGCGATAGCACCATGACTGTAAGAAACTTCCCAATAGCTAAGTTGGCAGAGCACATCAGCGATGCTGACTTGAAGGAGGCTATCTCAAAGGTTGAGCCACAGACCATCAAGATCAAGTATATGGTTTTGCCTAACAGCAACCAGTCCTTGGCATACATCTACGCTTGCCCTTCACCTATCAAGTTGAACCTCAACTATGGTGCAGACAACAAGTCACACGAGGTAGTATTGAACTTCGGTTACAACGCATATTACTCAGGCTACTGCCAGTGGGGCACCAAGCAGATGGGCTTCCCATTCTACTTGTACAACATCTCGGTAGATGACAAGCAGACCAACTATATCTCTAATAGCATCAGCAGTGGCACCAAAACAGTAAGCTTTGCCATCCGCAACGCTTGGAAGAAGAAGAGCAATTAAAAAAACAGCACAAGATAAAGACCATATAATAAAACATTTTATAAGGTTCTTACAAGAAACAATACATCACAAATATGGTGCAATTTAGTTAATACTCTCTTAAATAAACTCATTCGAAAGAAATGATAAAGGCGCAACCGTCGGGATGACGATTGCGCCTTATTTTATGTCCTTAAGCCATCCTGCCCTAAAGAGCGAGCAGGACGGCATCACGATGTCTTATTCTTTCTTCCAAAGCTTGGTCATATCCTCCAAGGTCTTGCCCTTGGTCTCTGGCACGAGCTTCCATACGAAGATGGCGGCAATGATACAGATCACTCCATACAAGCCGTAGGTAAACCAATAGCCCATACTATTGGCAAGTGGCACGAAGGAAGTGGAGACGATCCAGTTGAAAATCCACTGGAAGGCAACGGCGATGGCAACGGCTGCACCACGGATGGTATTTGGGAATACCTCGGCGATGAGCACCCAGCAGATAGGCCCCCAAGAGAACATGAAGGATGCTGAATATACCATGATGGAAACCATGCAGAAGAGTTGCATGCTAGGATTGCCGAAGGTGATGGCAACACCGATAGCACCCAATGCCATACCGAGCGAACCGACGATGAGCAAAGGTTTGCGGCCCAACTTCTCCACGGTGAAAATAGCCACGCAAGTGAAGCCCAGGTTGACGATACCATTGAACACGGTGAGCACCATAGGATTGTCGAAGCCCATTGCCTCATAGATACGAGGAGCATAGTAGAGCACGGCATTGATACCCACAGCCTGCTGGAATACAGAGAGCATCACGCCCACGAAGATGCAGAGGAAACCATAGGTCATCAACTTCTCGGTCTTCTCGGTCACGGTGTTCTTGATTTCGCTCAAGATATTCTCAGCCTCCAAGTCACCATTGATGCGAGTGAGCACATGCAAAGCCTTGTCGTCCTGACCTACCATGGCGAGATAGCGAGGAGTCTCTGGCACGAAGCAGATGAGCACGGCGAACAAGCCCGCTGGCACCATCTCCGAACCGAACATATATCTCCAACCAGTCTCGATAGCCCATGCAGCCTCTCCTCCATTGAGAATCTCGTTCATACCATTGCCGATGCTCTGGATGGCAGGAGCAATGTGGTCGCCGAGGATGAAGAAGTTGACGAAATATACCACCAACTGACCGAAGATGATGGCAAACTGGTTCCAGCTCACGAGCATACCACGGATATTGCTAGGGGCAATCTCACCGATATACATCGGGCAGACGGCAGAAGCCAATCCCACGCCGACACCACCGATCACACGATAGATGTTGAACACGATGAGCAAGGTGAGGTTTGGTTTTCCCTCTGGGAGAACCATCGTCTCAGGACACATGGAACCCCATGCAGAGACGAAAAACATCACACCAGCGAAAATCAAGGTACGCTTACGTCCCCAGTTGGAAGCAAGCACACCTGAGAGCGCCGAACCGATGATACATCCGATCAAGGCACTCGAACTGGTGAAGCCATGCCAAAAGTCGGTATAGGTAAAGTCGGTGGCACCCATGAAGAATGCCTGCAAACCCTTTTCGGCACCCGAAATCACGGCGGTGTCATAGCCGAAAAGCAGACCGCCGAGTACGGCGACCATCACAATTCTGATAAGATAGGCTTTAGAGCCCGTTTGATTTTGTTGCATAATTATATAGGTTTTAAATTTATGTTCTAACGATATCGAGAATAGCATTTCTCCATGAGGAGATGAGAACATTATATTTTCAAGTAGTCTCTTTGAAAAAACGTCCTTTTGCATCTGATATTACATGATTTCTTATTAAATAATACGTCAAATCTTCGTTTTTCCCCCATTTTTTTGCATTTCCCCCTATTTTTTCGTATTTTTGCAAACAAATACGCCCATACTTGTATCATGTATGGCGATGACAACACCATATAATTCAATAAGAAGATATGAACATAGCAGAATTTTTAGATAAAGAAGGAGACAAGAAGGGATTCTCTTTCGAGGTTCTTCCTCCATTGAAGGGCAATGGCACGGCGGCTCTCTTCCGCACCATCGACTCCTTGAAAGAGTTTGGTCCTCGCTTCATCAACATCACCACTCATCATAGCGAGTATGTGTATAAGGAGCTGGAGAACGGCTTGCTCACTCGCCAACGTGTGCGCCGCCGTCCGGGTACGGTTGCCATCGCTGGTGCTATCCAGGACAAGTACGACATCCCTGTCATCCCTCACGTCATCTGTAGTGGTGCCAGCAAGGAAGACATCGAGTATGAGTTGCTCGACCTTCAGTTCCTCGGCATCAGCAATGTGCTCTTGCTCCGTGGTGACAAGGCGAAGGAAGACCGCCAGTTTGCCCCAACCCCTAATGGTCATGCCCATGCCACCGACCTCTTGAAGCAGGTGGCACAGTTCAACGAGGGTTTCTTTGCCGATGGCACTCCTATCAAGCACCCTGGCGAGAAGTTCTGCTATGGCGTGGCTTGCTACCCTGAGAAGCACGAGGAAGCTCCCAACTTGGAGATGGACATGCAGCACCTCTTGGAGAAGCAGCAGCTCGGTGCATCTTATGCCGTCACACAGCTCTTCTACGACAACGAGAAGTTCTACCAGTTTGTGGAGAAGGCTCGACAGATGGGCGTCACGATTCCTATCATCCCTGCCCTCAAGCCATTCGCCAAGCTCTCCCAGCTCACCGTCGTGCCTAAGACCTTCCATTGCGACATCCCAGAGGCACTCGCCCAGGAGGTATTGAAGTGCAAGACCGATGAGGATGCCAAGGCACTCGGCATTGAGTGGACCACGGCACAGGTGAAAGACCTCTTCGCACATGGTTACAACAATGTGCATTTCTTCACCGTATCAGCCGTAGATAGTGTGAAGCAGATTGCAAAAACTTTATTCTAAAATAAAAAAATGTCGATTCATGAAGTCATAGGTCAGAAGGAAGTATGGGGACGCCTCATGCAGATGGTGGAGGAGAACCGAATCCCCCACGCCTTGCTATTCTGCGGTCCGAGAGGATGCGGCAAGATGGCGACGGCATTGGCTTTTGCCAGTTATCTGATGGGCGAGCGTGACGAAGCCAACCTGGCACCGGGGGAATCCCTCTCCGATGAACTGCGCCGAGCCAAGGCGATGCTCAAGAAGTGGGAACATCCCGACCTCCACTTCACCTACCCCACCATCAAGACTTCGGATATGCCTAGCGACCACAAGCCGGTGAGCGATGACTTCGCCACCCAGTGGAGAGAGATGCTTGCCAAGGGTCCCTACTTCCAGATAGACGAATGGATGAGACGCATCGGCAAGACCGACACCGACCTCAACAAGCAAGCCATCATCACGGCAGAGGAAGCCGACGACATCTCGCACAAGCTCAACTTCAAGTCGGTGATGGGCGGCTACAAGGTGAGCCTTATCTGGCTTCCCGAGCGTATGAACCTGCCTAGCGCCAACAAGATACTGAAACTCTTGGAGGAACCTCCTTCGAAGACCTTCTTCATCATGGTGAGCGAGGAACCGGAACTCCTCTTGGAGACCATCCGAAGCCGTACCCAGCGCATCGACTTCAAGAAGATAGACGACGAGAGCCTGGAGCAAGCACTTATCGAGCGCCGAGCCTTGGAGCCAAATATGGCGCATCGCATCGCGCGCATCGCCCATGGCAATTGGAATGCAGCCCTGGAGGAACTTGATTCCGGCAATGAGAATCGCCAGCATCTCGATATGTTTATCATGCTGATGCGACTCGCCTACATGCGCAACATCCACGACCTGAAGAAGTGGAGCGAGGTGGTGGCTACCTTCGGACGAGAGAAGCAGAAGCGTATGCTCGATTACTTCAACCACATGGTGAGGGAAAGCTTCATGTACAATTTCCGCAACGAGGAACTCACTTACATGACGCAAGAGGAAGAGGAATTCGCCCGAAACTTCGCCCGATTCATCGACGAGGCGAACGTCATCGACATCTTCAACCTCTTCGATGAGTGCAAGCGATTCATCGGTCAGAATGCCAATGCCAAGATTGTCTTCTTCGACCTCGCACTCAAAATCATCGTCCTGCTCATTAGGAAGTGACATCAATCATATAATCAATATAACCCCAAGGATGATAACGATGGCACAAGCCTCATTATTCATTCTTAATTATTAATTCTTAATTTAAAAAAACGCAGCGTGGATTACAAAGATATGAAATTCAGAATGTGGCATGGTTGTGACCGTGGACTTTGTTGTAAAGCCGCTGGTCGCCAAGACCGCCAACTGAATACCTACGACTGGCTTGCCGACGTACCGGGCAATGCCGAGAGCACCGACCTCGTGGAGGTGCAGTTCAAGAATACCCGCAAGGGATATTATCATAATGTCAACAACCTCGACCTCAAGAAGGGCGACGTGGTGGCTGTAGAGGCTAGTCCTGGACACGACATCGGTGTGGTAACTCTCACCGGAAGACTGGTGAAGCTTCAAATCAAGAAAGCCAACCTCAAGTCATCCGACGACATCAAGCGCATCTACCGCATCGCCAAGCCTGTAGATATCGAGAAGTGCAAGGAGGCGAAGAGCCGTGAGCATGGCACGATGATACAGAGCCGACAGATCGCCAAAGACCTCGGTCTGAAGATGAAGATCGGTGACGTGGAATACCAAGGCGATGGCAACAAGGCGATATTCTACTACATCGCCGACGAACGTGTCGATTTCCGTCAACTCATCAAGGTGCTCGCCGATACCTTCCATGTTCGTATCGAGATGAAGCAGATCGGTGCTCGACAAGAGGCTGGTCGCATCGGTGGTACCGGACCTTGCGGACGCGAGCTTTGTTGCGCCACTTGGATGAAGAACTTCGTGAGCGTGAGCACCAATGCCGCACGCTACCAGGACATCTCGCTCAATCCTCAGAAGCTTGCCGGTATGTGCGCCAAGTTGAAGTGCTGCCTCAACTATGAGGTGGACAACTATGTGGAGGCTAGCAAGAAGATTCCTGCACGTGACATTGTCTTGCAGACCGTCGATGGCGACTTCCACCAGTTTAAGACCGACATCTTGGCTGGTCTCATCACCTACTCATCCGACAAGAACATGGCTTCCAACTTGGAGACCATCACGGCAGAGCGTGCGATGGAAATCATTGAGATGAATCGTCGTGGCGAGAAACCTCTCAGCCTCATGGAGAATGGCAAGGTGAAGGAGAAGCCAAAGTCTGCCGACCTTCTTGCCGAAGCAGACCTCAGCCGATTCGACAAGGCGAAGAGAAAGAAAAAGAACAATAATAGAAATCGCAACAACCGCCCACAGGGAGAGAGAAACCAGCAGGGTGATAGAAGCCAGCAGGGCAATGCTTTCCAGGGAGAGAGAAACCAGCAAGGCAATGCTTTCCAGGGAGAGAGAAACCAGCAAGGCAATGCTCCTCAGGGAGAGAGAGGGCAGCAGGGCAATGCTTTCCAGGGAGAAAGAAGCCAGCAAGGCAATGCTCCGCAAGGCGAAAGAGGCGAACGTAGAAATAATAGACAAAACAACAATCGCCGTCGTGACAACCGAAACCGAGGTGAGCGCAGACAAGGCGAACGCCCTCAAAACAACCGCCCACAAGGTGAGCGTCAGCAAGGCGAACGTCCTCAAAACAATCGCCCACAAGGCGAGCGACCTCAAGGCGACAATCGCCCTCAACCTCAGCAAGGCGAATAAGGAAACAAATAGCAGGGAGAATAAGAAATGAAAAGATTATTCTACACCTTATTAATAATAGGGAGCCTTAGCTTGTCGATGATGGTTACATCCTGCAAGGAGTCAACGGTATATTACAAATATGCCCACACTCCTATTGCTGGATGGGAGAAGAACGACACACTCTCGTTTGCCATTCCTCCATTGACCTCCACCGGGCTCTATCAAGAGAATCTGGGCTTGCGCATCACGGGTGCCTATCCTTTCATGGGCATCACGCTGATCGTAGAGCAAGAAATCTTCCCTAACCAGGAGAGCAAGAAGGAGAAGGAAGAAAGAAACAAGTTGCAAATCATGGGTGTCAAGAGCCATCAAGCCAAGAAAGTCGCCCATGGGGAAAGGATCGTCAAGCTCGATACCATCCAGTGCAACCTCATCAATAAGGATGGCGTGACAACAGGTCAGGGAATCAGTTATTACCAATACAACTTCCCCATCAACCTGTATCACTTCAACGAGAATGACTCCATCCACATCATGATTCGCCACGACATGAAGCGAGAAATCCTTCCTGGCATCAGCGACATCGGAATCAAACTCGAAAAACGTTGAGAACATACCAAAAAGTCCTCTTATCAGACACTCGAAAGAGTATCTCATAAGAGGACTTTTCTTATTCATTTATATCTAAAAAGGAGGGGTGCGGAAAATCGAACTGTAATTGTCATTGTCATCGCAAGTCCAAAGCTCCAATTCATTTCATCTCTTATATCTCAATCTCCCCTAGCTTCTCACCAGATTTCTTCCGGCATCAATCCTCAGGAAGATGAAGAGCAAGATGGTGAAACCCCAAAGCGAACTACCTCCATAACTGAAGAAAGGCAGAGGAATGCCGATAACCGGTGTCAAGCCGAGCACCATGCCCACATTGATAAACAAGTGGAAGAGGAACACACTCAGCACGCAATATCCATACACTCGCCCAAACTTGAAGGGTTGCCGCTCCGCCAAATGTATCAACCTCAATATCAACGCCAGGAAGAGCAACAAAACTCCTGCCGAGCCGAGGAAACCTTCCTCCTCGCCCACCGTACAAAAGATGAAGTCGGTATCTTGCTCTGGCACAAACTTCAACTTCGTCTGCGTTCCATTCAAGAAGCCCTTGCCTTGCAAGCCACCCGAGCCGATGGCTATCTCACTCTGATGCACATTATATCCAGCACCAGCCAAGTCTTCATCCAAGCCCAAGAGCACATTGATACGCACTCTCTGGTGAGGCTCCATCACATTGTTGAGCACATAGTCGGCTGAATAGAAGAAGGCGATGGAGCCGAGCGCAAACGCCGCTATGAAGTAATAATTGCGGATGCGAGTCGCCAAACCTTGATATACCAGGAAGCCCAGCATCGCCGCACACAAGCCCAACTGAATCCAGACGATGTCGAATGGGATGACAAAGGTGGAGAAGAGCAAGAACAGAATAGTGCCTCCCAAGCTATAGCACAAGATGATGAGGAAATGCTTCATATTGCCCGTGTAAGACTTCACCATAAACGCCGTGAAGACTTGCACCAGCAAGAGCACCACAAACTTGCCCACCGAGGTATAGGTGTCCCAGAGCATCACATTCTCATACTTGACACCCACCACGAAATAGACCACCATCGACACACCCGTGAAGAGGATGGCACCCGGCATTCCCTCACGATAAAGCATCAGGAAGAAAGCCGAATACACCAAAGCCGAACCCGTCTCTCGCTGCCCTACGATACAAATCATCGGAAGGACGATAATCGCCACCGACGTGAGGAAGTGTTTCGTGTTGCGGATGTCGAAACCATAGTTGGACATAAACTTAGCCACCGCCAATGCCGTGGCAAACTTTCCAAACTCAGCCGGTTGCAATCGCAGAGGTCCCAGCACGAGCCACGAGTGAGAACCCTTGATGCTATGCGGATTGAATATCGTGGCGAAGAGCAAGAGGATGAGCACACCATAGATGACGTACGAGAACGTATCATAGAAGCGGTCGTCGAGCATCAGGATGACAAAGCCCAACGCTATCGACGTACCTATCCAGATGATTTGCATACCCGAACGAGTGCCCAAGCTGAAAATATCATTGTCACCATACGTGTAGCTGGCACCGCAGACACTGATCCATCCGAAGGTGAGCAGTGCCAGGTAGATGCCTATCGTCCACCAGTCGAGTGAGCGAAGCACGCTAGGTTGTCTATTATCTGCCATATTATTTAAATTATTTATCTCTTATCTGCTGCTAGAGCCATATCCGATTCTTCGAGCCTGCATCTCGGCAGCTTGTTTCTCCGAAGATGGAGAGAGCTTGCCCTTGATGTATTGCTCCATCATCAATCCTCCGATAGGCACACCATAGTCGGCACCCCATCCACCATTCTCCACATACACGGCAATGGCGATCTTTGGATTGTTCATCGGAGCAAAGCCCATGAACACAGAGTGGTCGTGACCACGGTTCTGAGCCGTACCGGTCTTGCCACAAGGCTCGAAGTCGTAGCGGCCCAACATCTTACAGGTTCCCTTCAATGCCGAACTGCGCATACCTGCCACCACATAGTCGTAAGCTCGCTTCGAAGCCTTCGTCACATGACGGCGGGTATAGAGCGTGTCGAGAGGCTCACCCTGCACCTTGCGCACTACGTGAGGCACATAGTAATAACCACGGTTGGCGATGGTAGCGCCTAGGTTGGCTATCTGGAGAGGAGTCAAGTTGACCTCACCCTGACCGATGGAGATACTGATGATGGTAAGTCCATTCCATGAGCCCTTGTAAGCTCGGTCATAATACTCGGCGTTAGGAATCAGTCCTCGTTTCTCACCCGGCAAGTCGATGCCGAGCTTGTATCCGAATCCCATGCTCACCATATAGTCGCGCCATGTATCCATCGCCTTCTGCACAGAGCCATACTTGCGCTTGGCACCCATCATATAGTAGAGTCCCCAACAGAAATAGCCATTGCAGGAAGTGCTGATGGCATCGACCAAGGCGATAGGTGAAGGGTGACCATGGCAGCCCACGTGAAGTCCCTTGTAGGAGAATCCATGATGGCAAGGGAAAGCCGTACCCGGAGTGATGATACCCTCGGAGAGATAGGTGAGCGCCTGCGTGGTCTTGAAGGTAGAACCCGGAGGATATTGTCCCATGATGCTTCGGTTGAGCAGAGGCTTCCATGGGTTCAAGGAGAGCCACTTGTGCATCTTGCCTCGGTTCTTGCCCACGAGTCGGCGAGGGTCGTAGGTAGGAGAAGACACCATCGCCAGCACCTCGCCCGTACGAGGGTCGATGGCGACGATACTGCCTATCTTGCCTTCGAGCAATCGCTCGCCCAAGGCTTGCAGGTTGACATCAAGACCCAGCGTCAAGTCCTTGCCCGCGATAGGTCGCTGGTCGAACTTACCATTCTGGTAGTTGCCCTGTATTCTTCCTCGTGCATCACGAAGCATGATTTTCACACCCTTCTGTCCACGGAGCACCTTCTCGTACGACTTCTCCAGTCCGAGCTTTCCGATGTAGTCGCCCGGCTGATAGTAGTCATCCTCCTCGATGTTGCTCTCCGACACCTCGCCCACATCACCGAGCACGTGAGCCGCATAAGGATAAGTATATTCTCGGATGCTACGCTTCTGGATATAGAAGCCAGGGAAGCGGAACATCTTCTCTTGGAACACACTGAAGTCCTTGTCGCTCAACTGGGTCATGAAGAGCTGCTGGGTATAACGAGAATAACCGGGATTCTTGGTTCGGTCCTTGATGTCGTTCATACGCTGGATGAAAAACTCCTTGGTGATGCCCAGGGCATTGCAGAAGTCCATCGTGTCGAGACGGTTCTTCTCCTCGTTCATCACCACCATCAAGTCGTAAGAAGGTTGGTTATATACCATCAGCTTGCCATTTCGGTCGTAGATAGCGCCACGCGAAGGGTACTCTATCTGCTTGAGGAAGGCATTACTGTCGGCATTTTTCTTATAGTCGTCGCTCATAATCTGGAGCGTAAAGAGACGTATCGTATAGATGACGACAATAGCTATCGCCACACCACCTATCACAAACCTACGCTTATCAAGATTATAATCTATCATTCTGTTTTTTTCTCTTAATTTCTAAAGTTCTCCAATGCCATCACCAGCACGAAGGTGAGCAAGGTGCTCGCACTGATGCACTCCAACCACTGCAACCAGTTGAAGAAGTTGAACGTCTCCAGGGTGAAGAATACCAGACAGTACAGGAGCACCATCAGGAAGGCATACCACGAATAGGAGGTCATGCCGATGCTGCGGATGGAAGGCGAGAGGTCTTCGGCACTATCCCTTGGCACAAAGAGCTCGAAGAAATAGGGCTGAACCAAGCCTACCAAGGTCATGGATGCTGCTGCCACACCTGGGGTATTGGCAAAGATGTCGATACCGAGACCCAAGGCAAAGCTCCATAGCAAAGCCGACCAGCGTGGTTGGTTTCTCCGGAAATGGAGCACCATGATAATATAAAGCAATGGTGTCGCACAATCAAACAAGTGGATGTGATTCAGCACCAGTCCTTGTGCCAAGAGAAGAATCACAAACCAGAAGATGCGCTTAACTTGATCTATACTCATATCATTAAAATCTATCTTTCTTGTTATCGAATAGGAGAGTCTTTACGGCTTGATGGAATCTTGTGCCGCACGCATGATCTCCAAGCGCTCACGCATAGGAGTATCGTCGATGACACACACGTTACGGAGCTTGCCAAAATCGGTGGAAACCTTGAGCATCACCCTATAGGAGAGACCATCAGAGGAGTTGAACACATGGAGTATCTTGCCCACGAGCACCCCAGGAGGGAAGACGGCGGAGTAACCACTCGTCACCACATTGTCGCCCAACTTGAAGTGGGCATGGCGTGGAACCTCCTCCAGGTAGGCATATTCCGATGCCCCACCCTTCCAGCGCAGATAACCGAAATAGCCACGGTTCTGTATCTTGCAACTGATGTTCGACTTCACGTTGAGCACCGGTATCACCACGCTATAACGCTGAGACACGAGATAGACGATGCCCACGACACCCGTGCCGCACACTACGCCCATGTCCTTGTGGATGCCATCGGCACTACCCTTGTCGAGCGTGATGAGATTGTTGGGGTCATCGATGCTGTTGCTCACCACCTTGGCAGGTATCAAGCGATAATTCTGAAGAAGACTGATCTGATTGCGCTGCACCCAGGTGCTGTCCTTGGTGACATCGGTGAGACGCTCAGAGAGCTGTTGCACTTGCTGTTCTAGATAGACGTTGCGCTGGCTCAACTCCTGGTTCAACTTGGTGAGCGAGAAGAAAGACTCAACGTCGGAGTTCCAATCATAGAGCTTGCCCGACACGGCATTGGCAGAAGAAAACCACACGCTGCCCTGATAGCTGTTGTACTGAAAGAGGAGCGTGAAGCTCACTGCCTCCAGCACCACGAAGAGCAACCAATGGTTGTATTTAGCCAAAAACTCTAAAAGGTTGTGCATACTTTAATATCTAAATGAAAACGAATACTTATTGGAATGTAAAGCAGGAGGGATAAGAGTTGAAAAAAAGGAGATGATAATCCCCTATTGATAGGGGATAATCATCTCTTTTCCAATCTTTTGCCTTGTAAAAAAACTCAAATATTTTGACCATGAAGTAGCGCCTCCAGTATCGAAAGCCCGAAGGTACACCCTTCACGAGTATTATCTCATCAAGAATGAGAAGCGATCCACATTCTTCAAGGCGATACCAGCACCCTTTGCCACACTGTGCAATGGGTCTTCTGCGATATGGAATGGGATGTTGATCTTGTCCTGCAAGCGCTTGTCCAAGCCACGGAGCAAAGCACCACCACCAGAGAGCCAGATACCATTCTTCACGATGTCGGCATAAAGCTCAGGAGGAGTATTCTCCAAGGCTGAGAGCACTGCGTTCTCTATCTTAGCCACGGTCTTGTCGAGACAGTGAGCGATCTCCTGATAGCATACAGGCACCTCCATTGGGAGAGCCGTAATACGGTTAGGACCGTGTACAACGAAGTCCTCAGGAGCCTGGTCGCCCAGGTCGGTCAAGGCAGAACCCACATGTATCTTGATACGCTCAGCCATACGCTCAGATACCTTCACGTTGTGCTGGCGGCTCATGTACTCCTGGATGTCGGCTGTGAGGTCGTCACCAGCGGTACGGATGGAGTTGTTGCTCACGATACCACCGAGTGAGATGACTGCGATCTCGGTGCTACCACCACCTATATCAACTATCATGTTGCCTTCTGGTGCCTCCACGTCGATACCGATACCGATAGCGGCAGCCATTGGCTCAAAAATCAAATATACATCACGTCCATCAGCGTGCTCTGCAGAGTCACGTACGGCACGAAGCTCCACCTCAGTAGAACCAGAAGGTACACCAATCACCATGCGGAGAGATGGTGAGAAGAGACGGCTTCCGGTGTGAACCATCTTGATAAGTCCACGCATCATCTGCTCACAAGCAGTGAAGTCGGCGATGACGCCATCGCGCAAAGGACGGATAGTGCGGATGTTGTCGTGTGTCTTCTCGTACATCATCTTGGCCTTCTCGCCCACGGCAATCATCTTGTCGGTGCGGCGGTCAAGAGCGACAACAGAAGGTTCGTCCACCACAATCTTATCATCACTGATAATGATGGTGTTGGCGGTACCCAAGTCCATTGCGATTTCCTGAATAAATGAAAAAAATCCCATTTGTTAAATCTAATATATTTTTAAGCTTAAAAATTATTTTACTCCATAGGCACTCTCCAGAGTAGCCTCTCCTCACCCCACGCCGATGAAGAGGGAGAGGCTCTCTCCTACTTGGCGAACCAAGCGTGGATGGCAGTGTCGTAGTGAGAGCTGACGCCGAAGGCACGCTCCGCGAACATCTTGCGATCCTCGATGCTGGTCTCAGCGCCTTTCTCCTTCAAGATGTCGAGGAGCACGCTGTACTCTGCCTTGCTAGGCACGATGACTACATCCTTGAAGTTCTTGGCTCCAGCACGAATCAAGGAGATACCACCGATGTCGATCTTCTCGATGATGTCGGCATCGCTTGCACCGCTTGCCACGGTCTGCTCGAATGGATACAAGTCAACGATGACGAGGTCGATGGCAGGAATCTCATATTCCTTCATCTGCTCCTGGTCGCCCTCGTTGTCACGGCGTGCCAAGATGCCTCCAAATATTTTAGGGTGAAGAGTCTTCACACGACCACCCAAGATAGATGGATATGTGGTGACATCCTCAACTTTCTGACATTCATAACCCAAAGACTCGATGAACTTCTGAGTACCACCAGTGCTCAAGAATTTCACACCCTCTTCGTTCAACTTGGCGAGCAACTCATCCAAGCCATCCTTATGGAAGACTGATACCAACGCAGTCTTGATTTTCTTATTTTCCATTGGAAATGATTTATAATGTAAATTTGACGCTGCAAAGTTACAAAAACATTTTGAAACAACCAAATCAAAAAGGCAAATAATAGCATATTTTAAGGGATAATTGCGATAAATCAAGGCTTATCACAAAAAGAGCGTATCTTATGGCGAACTGAGGTAAGCGATGACAATGACAATTACAGTTCGAAAATCCGCTGGGTGTACAGTTGAGAAAAAGGTAAAAAGAGAAAGTTATAATATATATATTATATATATTATAAAATATATTTTACATTTTCTACCTATCCTCCATGAAGCCGCAAACTTCGCAAGGGGAAGGCTCGGAATTTCAAACTGTAATTGTCATTGTCATCGTTCATTTCTCAAAAAGGGATTTCAAAACAAGGATGCAAACGCTTATAAATCAGTAAGGCAAAGGCAACGAACTGGTTCATGCAAAAATTACGAGTTGGCTCGTGCAAAGCTATGAGTTAGCTGCTTGAAAGCTATGAACAACCATTTCTCCATCAAAATCATCAACTACCTTCTGCCGAAAATCCACATTTCCCCCTTTTTGCTCAATTTCGCCCCTTATCACACCTCATTATTTGGTAGTTCCAAACAAAAGTTGTAATTTTGCAGCAGCCATCCCGGAAATGCCATTATGACAGAGAAAATGACCTTCAGGATGTATTAAAACAAGCAAAACAAGACAATTTGACAGAAAAAGAGAACTTATCGAGAGATAGGCACACGATTCGCTCTACCTGCTGACGAAGTCGAAAAACGACTAAAGAAAACAAGAAACAAAAACAAGAAAGGAGTTTAAGATATGACATTCGACAAATTTACAATCAAGGCGCAGGAGACGGTACAGGAAGCCGTGAACATTGCGCAGCGAAATGGTCAGCAGACCATCGAACCGGTGCATCTTCTCAGCGGTATCATCGAGAAAGCACCGGATGTAACCAACTATATCTTCCAGAAGTTGGGTATGAACGCCAACCAAATCTCCTTGCTCCTGAAGCAAGAGATGCAGCACTTGCCTAGAGTGCAGGGAGCTGGGCAGCCATACCTCTCCGGAGACACCAACCAAATCCTCTTGAACGCTGAGGACATCGCCAAGAAGATGGGCGACGAGTTCGTGAGCGTGGAGCCTATCCTCCTCGCCATCGTGAAGGGCAACACCACCGCCGCTCGCATCCTCAAGGACGCTGGTGCCAACGAGAAGGATATGCTTGCCGCCATCCAAGCGCTCCGCCAAGGTCAGAGCGTGAAATCCCAGAGCGCCGACGACAACTACCAGAGCCTGGAGAAGTACGCCAAGAACCTCGTGGAGCAAGCTCGCAGTGGCAAGCTCGACCCTGTGATTGGTCGTGACGAGGAAATCAGACGTGTGCTTCAGATTCTCTCTCGCCGTACCAAGAACAACCCTATATTAATAGGTGAGCCTGGTACGGGCAAGACCGCCATCGTGGAGGGCCTTGCTGAGCGTATCGTACGTGGTGATGTACCTGAGAACTTGAAGAACAAGCAACTCTACTCCCTCGACATGGGTGCCCTCGTGGCAGGTGCCAAGTACAAAGGTGAGTTTGAGGAGCGATTGAAGAGCGTCATCAAGGAGGTGACCAACGCCAACGGACAGATCATCCTCTTCATCGATGAGATTCATACCTTGGTAGGTGCAGGCGGTGGCGAGGGTGCCATGGATGCAGCCAACATCTTGAAGCCAGCCTTGGCTCGTGGTGAGTTGAGAGCCATCGGTGCCACCACCCTCAACGAGTATCAGAAGTACTTCGAGAAGGACAAGGCACTGGAGCGCCGATTCCAGACCGTGATGGTCAACGAGCCTGACGAGGTGGATGCCATCAGCATCCTTCGTGGTATCAAGGAGCGTTACGAGAACCACCACAAGGTTCGTATCCAGGATGATGCTTGTATCGCAGCTGTCAAGCTGTCAGAGCGCTACATCTCTGATAGATTCCTCCCAGACAAGGCGATCGACCTGATGGATGAGGCAGCAGCCAAGCTTCGTATGGAGCGTGACTCTGTGCCTGAGGAGTTGGACGAGATTACTCGTCACCTGAAGCAGTTGGAGATTGAGCGTGAGGCCATCAAGCGTGAGAACGACCAGCCTAAGATTGCCCAACTCGACAAGGAGATAGCCGAACTGAAGGACCAGGAGCACGACTTCCGTGCTAAATGGGAAGGCGAGAAGGCACTCGTCAACAAGATTCAGCAAGACAAGCAAGAGATGGAGAACCTCAAGTTTGAGGCTGAGCGCCAAGAGCGTGAGGGCAACTACGAGCGTGTGGCTGAGATTCGCTACTCCAAGCTCGTGGCTCTCGAGGACGACATCAAGAAGATTCAGGAGCAACTGAAGAGTACCCAGGGTGGTGCTGCCATGGTGCGTGAGGAGGTGACCGCCGACGACATCGCCGAGGTAGTGAGCCGCTGGACGGGCATACCAGTGAGCCGTATGATGCAGAGCGAGCGTGAGAAACTGCTCCACCTGGAGGAGGAACTCCACAAGCGTGTCATCGGCCAGGACGAGGCGATTACCGCCGTGAGCGATGCCGTACGCCGTAGTCGTGCTGGCTTGCAAGACCCTAAGCGTCCTATCGCCAGCTTTATCTTCCTCGGTACCACCGGTGTGGGTAAGACAGAGCTTGCCAAGGCTTTGGCTGAGTACCTCTTCAATGACGAGTCGATGATGACTCGTATTGATATGAGCGAGTATCAAGAGAAGTTCAGCGTCACCCGTTTGATCGGTGCGCCTCCGGGGTATGTAGGATATGACGAGGGTGGTCAGTTGACCGAGGCTGTTCGCCGCAAGCCATACAGTGTAGTTCTCTTCGATGAGATCGAGAAGGCACACCCAGACGTCTTCAACACCTTGCTTCAGGTATTGGACGATGGTCGATTGACCGACAACAAGGGCAGGGTGGTCAACTTCAAGAACACCATCATCATCATGACTTCCAATGCGAGCCGTGAGATGTTGAAGAGCACTTTCCGCCCAGAGTTCTTGAACCGTATCGACGACATCATCACCTTCAAGCCATTGACCAAGGATCAGATTGCCAGCGTGGTAGAGCTTCAGATGAACAGAGTCAAGAAGATGTTGGAGCCTCAGGGCTTTGACCTTCGTTGGACTCCAGCCGCCATCGCTTATCTCGCCGAGGTAGGTTACGACCCAGAGTTTGGTGCTCGTCCTGTCAAGCGTGCCATCCAAGACTACGTGCTCAACGACCTGAGCAAGAAGATTCTTGCCGAGGAGGTGAGCCGTGAGAAGCCAATCACCATCGACCACACGGCAGATGGCTTGGTCTTCGAGAACAAGTAATATCTCAATAGGTTTTCACATATATTAGAAAAGGTTCCTTCGAGGAGTAACATCCTTCAGAGGAACCTTTTTTTTATTTTAGTCAATAACGATACCACCCATTGGCTGAATGGTGACTTTCGCCTTGCCATCCTTCCCTACTTTCAAGGTTTTCTTGACAGAGGTGAAGAACTTGTCACCCTTCTTCTTAGGCATATCCGTGAGATACTCCACGGTCTTGCCGGCAAACATCGGAAGGTCGAGGGTGAGGGTGAGAGGCTTGTCGGTAGCATTCAGTCCACCCACAAACCACTTGCCATTGCTCTTCTGGGCAGTGCTTCCGTTAGCAGAGGAAGCCTTGCGAGCCACCACGGCATACCGGGTAGGATAACCGGCGATAAACTTGACGTCTTCCCAAGCCGTAGGCACAGCCTTGAGCCAATCCAACTCCCACTGAGGCACGTCCTCCAAGTTGTTAGGATAGAGGCAAACACAGTTGACGCTGCTCTGGTTGGTGATGGCGGTTGCCATCTCGAAGACATCGCTGGTGAAGCGCTGATGACGGCTCTTGTTGTCGCGAGACATATACTTATTCATCATCACACCACCCCAGTCGAAACTTCCCACGGCATTGCGTGAGAAAGGATGCATCGTCATCTCGAAAGCCTCCTTCTTGGCATGATAGTCGGTGAAATAAACGTTCTCGGAAGCCAAGGCAGCCTCGCTAGCCACATAGTTAGGGTACATACGCTCCCATCCACGAGGCATGGTGCAGCCATGGAAGATGACCTCCAAGCCATAGTCGTTGGCATTGCTGAGGATGTCCTCATAGAGCTTCATCGTCTCCTGCTTGTCACCTCCGAAGAAATCCACCTTGATGCCGCATACACCGATCTTCTTCATCCAAGCCATGTCACGCTTGCGGGCGATGGAGTTGTTCATCACCTGGCGAGGAGTCTGAGGCGCATCATTCTCGAAACCATTCGAGTTGTACCAGAGCATCAGCTTCACGCCCTTGCTCTGCGCATACTTGCTCAACTCCTCGATACGACCATAACCGATCTGAGTGTCCCAGCATCCATCCACCAAGACCGCCTCATATCCCTGGGCAGCAGCCACATCTATCATCTTGATTTGGTCGTCGTAGTTGACGGAGTTGTCTTGCCAGATGAGCCAGCTCCAGGTATATCGTGCAGGCTTGTAATTGATGCTAGGCTCATAGAGCGGAGCCACGACATCGAATGGGATGGTGGTCTCCACGATAGGGGCGAGCGTCTTGCCTATGGTGATGGTGCGCCATGGAGTCTTGCCAGGCAATGGGATGCCGGCATACTCTGAGCCGATGCCATTGTTCTCGCCCTTCTGAGGGAAGGCGATGGTATAGCCATGCTCCGGGTCATAGTCGGAGAGACGACTTCCTGGGTAGGCACTCGACACGCCCGTCTCGCTCACTAAGACCCATCCGTCTTCTCCCACCTTGAAGAGGCAAGGGAAGGTATAGCCCACGCCAAATTGCGACTTCTTGTTCATCGGAGCATCCGGTGTGTATTCCTCCTCGTAGGATGGTTTGGTGCGCTCCCATCCCGTCATCGGGGTGATCTGAGGGCAGAGGAAGGTGGTGGTCTGCTGAGGGAAGTTGAATCCGCTCACCTCTTTATATATAATGACCGACTTTGGATTGTCCTTCTTCGGGCGAATCAACTCATAGCGATAAGCCATGTCGTTGTTGGAGACGTGCAGGTGAAGGGTCATGGAGTCCTTCTTCTCATTGAGGAAGCCGATGTTAGCCTCCACCACGTCTTTCTCCACATGTGCCTTCTTGATGCGAGACTCATCATAGGCTACATGCTCCACGCCCATGTCGGTCAGTTTTCCCATGGTGAGATTTTGTGAGAAATCACCATAATTTGCCACCAATCCGAGTGCCGAGCGAGTGAGCATCTGCTTACCCTCGTAATCTACTGTGTAAGAGACCTTGCCGCCCTCGCACTCCACATTGACTTGGAGTTTGCCGTCGGGCGACTTCACTGTGTAATTGTTGGCTTGCGCACAGAGGGCCGCAAGCAACAAAAGACTAGTTGTGATACTTTTTTGCATTGTTTTATCTTTGTTATTTAGGTTTCCGATGGCAAAGATAATAAAATAAATGATATGAGCAAAGACAAATAGTGTGATTTTTACATTCAACTTCAAGAATTCACGAATAAGAGACAACAAATCATTATAACTGCACGTTATCCAACGCCCTATTTCCCCAGAGGCATTTTCCAATTTCAGTCTTTTACAAGCATAAGCATCTGCCTTAGCTAGCATCTAGAAACGAAAAATGCCCCGACCTCACGTCGGGGCAATCTCTAAGTTTTTGAATGTTTCAGCAGTTTTGTGTTTTTATGTAGTTATGATCTTTGTTTTTGAAAATCAGTTTTGTTTTACGGTTGCAAAAGTAATATAATTCTTGATTTAAATCAAATAAATCTGCACTTTTAACGTAAAAAAATACGTAAACGTTTGCAAGATTTGCTACGCTTGAAGGTGCTTTTCGAGGGGATTCCGAGGCTATTCTGTGCGGATTGTGCGCCAGCACCCTGCTGTGCATTTGAGGGAGAAGGAAGGTCCACAAGGGCCAAGATAGGCGAAGAGAAGGCACGCCATAGACCGAAGAGAAGGCATGAGGATAGGCGATGCGAGAATACGCAAGAGGAGCATGCGTGATAAAAATACTAAAATCTTCACTGATTATTTTGTAGTATCTTCTTTTTGCCGTACCTTTGCAGAGAATAATACATTATTATAATAGATGAAAGAATTTGTCATATCAGAAGTCAAGGCAGAGACCGCCATCCTCGTGGGTCTGGTGACCAAGGAGCAGGACGAGGCCAAGACCAAGGAATATCTCGACGAGTTGGAATTTCTCGCCGATACCGCCGGTGCCGTCACCGTGAAGAGATTCACCCAGAAGGTGGTGGCTCCCAACCAGACCTCTTACGTGGGTAAGGGCAAGCTGGAGGAAATCAAGCAATACATCAAGGACGAAGAAGAGGAAGACCGTGAGATCGGTATGGTCATCTTCGATGATGAGTTGTCCGCCAAGCAGATACGCAACATCGAGAACGAGCTTCAGGTGAAAATCCTCGACCGCACCTCCCTCATCCTCGACATCTTCGCCATGCGTGCCCAGACCGCCGCTGCCAAGACCCAGGTGGAGTTGGCGCAATATCGCTACATGCTCCCTCGCTTGCAGAGACTCTGGACTCACTTGGAGCGCCAAGGTGGTGGTTCCGGCTCTGGCGGTGGAAAGGGTTCCGTGGGATTGCGTGGACCGGGTGAGACCCAGTTGGAGATGGACCGCCGTATCATCCTCGGCAGAATGAGCCTTCTCAAGGAGCGACTCGCCGAGATAGACAAGCAGAAGACCACCCAGCGCAAGAACCGTGGACGACTCATCCGTGTGGCACTCGTGGGCTATACCAACGTGGGCAAGAGCACCATCATGAACCTCCTCTCCAAGAGCGAGGTGTTCGCCGAGAACAAACTCTTCGCCACCCTCGATACCACCGTGCGCAAGGTGGTGGTGGAGAACCTTCCATTCCTCCTCGCCGACACCGTAGGATTCATCCGCAAGTTGCCTACCGACCTGGTGGATTCCTTCAAGAGCACCCTCGATGAGACCCGTGAGGCTGACCTCCTACTCCACGTAGTAGATATCTCCCACCCCGACTTCGAGGAACAGATTCAAGTGGTGGAGAACACCCTGAAGGAACTGGGATGCTCCGACAAGCCATCGATGATCATCTTCAACAAGATAGACAACTACTCCTGGGTGGAGAAAGAGGAAGACGACCTCACCCCGATGCAGAAGGAGAACATCCCTCTCGAAGACCTCAAGAAGACCTGGATGGCGAAGCTACACGACGATTGCCTCTTCATCTCGGCAAAGAACAAGGAGAACATCGAGGAGTTCCGCAATGTACTCTACAAGAAGGTAAGAGAGTTGCACGTGCAGAAGTATCCGTACAACGACTTCCTCTATCAGGATTATGAATAACTAGTATTGGGAATCCCATCAATTCCCCACAAAACAAGCAAGCAAAATGAACGACTATAGACCCCTAACCAGCGAAGAAATCGAGGTGCTCAAGCAAAACAACTGCTGGGCGGAAGACTGGACCTCCGTGAACGTCGGTGAAAACTTCAAGCCAAACTTCATGCACCGTGTGATGCTCTATGGCGAGGTGAACATCGGAGGATTCGACAAGAACGTGGAGGTGAGCCAAGGCTTCGTGAAGCACTCAGGCATCAACAATGCCACACTTCGCAACGTGACCATCGGTGACGACTGTCTCATCGAGAACATCGGCAATTTCATCAACAACTATACCATCGGTGACGATTGCTATATCTCCAACATCTCGACCCTGGAGACCACCGAGGGAGCCACCTACGGCGAGGGCAACCTAGTGAGCGTGCTCAATGAGGTGGGCGAAGGAAACGTCATCCTCTTCTCCGACCTCAATAGTCAGCTCGCCGCCTTCATGGTGAAGCACTTCTCCGACAAGGAACTCAAGGAGCGCATTCGCCAACTCATCAAGACCGACATCGACACCAAGATGCCTGAGCGTGGACGCATCGGCAACAACGTGAAGATTATCAACACCAAGGAAATCACCAACTGTGTGATCAACGACTTCTGTGAGGTGAATGGTGCTTCCCGACTGAGCGATTGTACCCTGCTCGGAAGCATCCATGGCAATGTATATATCGGCACAGGTGTCATCGCCGAGAACTCCATCATCGCCGAGGGCGCAAGCGTCATCAACAGTGTGAAGATACAAGATTGCTTCGTGGGCGAGGCTTGCCAGTTGAGCAATGGTTTTACGGCATCCGCCTCCGTCTTCTTCGCCAACTCCTACATGAGCAATGGCGAGGCTTGTGCGGCATTCTGCGGTCCTTTCACCGCCTCCCACCACAAGAGCAGCTTGCTCATCGGTGGCATGTTCTCGTTCTACAATGCTGGCTCAGCCACCAACTTCTCCAATCACGCCTACAAGATGGGACCTATGCACTGGGGCATCCTGGAGCGAGGTTCGAAGACAGCCAGTGGCGCTTACCTCTTGATGCCAGCCACCCTAGGTACCTTCTCCGTGTGCTTCGGCAAGCTGATGCACCATCCTAACACCCGCAACCTGCCATTCGCCTACCTGATAGCCGATGGCGACAAGATGTTCCTCATCCCTGGACGAAACATCACCACCGTGGGTCTTTACCGAGACATCAAGAAATGGCCTAAGCGTGACCTCCGTGCAATGGAGAACCGCAAGAGCATCGTCAACTTCGACTGGCTCTCCCCTTACTCCGTGGGCGAGGTCTTGAAGGGCAAGAAGATATTGGAGAACCTGCGTGAGGTGACGGGCGACAATGTTTCGCAATATCTCTATCACGAGTATATCATCCCTTCTTCCTCCCTCCACAAGGGCATCAAGTACTACGACATCGCCCTGCGCATCTACATGGGCGCCGTATTGAAGAGAGTGTTGAAGCTTGACCCAGCCATCACCCCTCCTACCACCCACATCGGCGAAGGCGACTGGGATGATCTCTCAGGACTTCTCCTCCCTGTATCAGAGGAACAGCGCATCATCGACGACCTCAAGGATGGCACTATATCTGACATTCTCACCCTCTTGAAGAGATTTGAGGACATCAATGCCAACTATCGTGACTACCAATGGGCGTGGACCTACAAGATGGTTTGCGACTATTACCATATTGACGAGATTACCCTGGAGGATGCCAACCGCATCCATGAGGACTATATCAAGGCACGCCGCTCTTGGATAGCAGAAATCAAGAAGGATGCCGAGAAGGAGTTTGCCATGGGTGACGTGGAGGAAGAGGTATTCCGCAACTTCGTGGATAGTCTCGACCAAGAAGTGGATTATGAGAACTAAACCAACTATATTATCATAAAATGAGATTAAAGTATGTAATGATGGCCGCTCTCTTGATGGGAGCCTTGAACGCCACCGCCAAGGATTATCATTACACCACCGTGCCAGGCGATGCAATGAAGACACGCATCTACACCCTCGACAATGGTCTGAAGGTGTATATGTCAGTTAACAAGGAGAAGCCTCGCCTGCAGGCTAACATCGCCGTGAAGACAGGTTCGAGAAACGACCCTGCCGAGACCACCGGTTTGGCTCACTATCTGGAGCATCTGATGTTCAAGGGCACCACCCATTTCGGCACCACCGACGTGGAGAAGGAGAAGCCTTACCTCGATGAGATCACTCGCCGATACGAGTCTTATCGCAAACTCATCGACCCAGCACAGCGCAAGCAAGCTTATCACGAGATTGATTCCATCTCCCAACTTGCCGCCCGATACAATATCCCTAACGAGTACGACAAGCTGATGGCAAGCATCGGAAGTGAAGGTTCCAATGCCTACACCAGCAATGACGTGACTTGCTATGTAGAGAACATCCCGAACAACGAGATCGAGAACTGGGCGAAGATTCAGAGCGATCGCTTCCAGAACATGGTAATCCGTGGTTTCCACACCGAGTTGGAAGCCGTGTACGAGGAGAAGAACATCACCATGGCAAGCGATGATGACAAGAGATGGGCTGCCCTCTGGAAGCTCCTCACCCCTACCCACCCTTATGGCACTCAGACCACCATCGGTGAGCAGGAGCACTTGAAGAACCCTAGCATCGTCAACATACAGAACTATTTCCATCATTACTATGTGCCAAACAATGTGGCTATCGTATTGGCAGGCGATTTCGACCCAGACCAAACCATCCAGGTCATCGACAAGTACTTCGGTGGATGGAAGAAGAGCGACAAGGTGGCAAGACCTGAGTTTGCTCCTCAACCAGAGATTACAGCCGCCAAGGACACCACCGTGGTGGGTCAAGACGCAGAGAACGTGACGATGGCTTGGCGATTCAAGGGAGCCAATCAGGGCGAGGGCGACATCCTCGACATCATCTCCAGCATCCTCAGCAATGGCAAGGCAGGTCTCTTCGATACCGACCTGACACAGACCATGAAGGTACAAGGAGTGAATGCTGGTACGGATGAACAGCACGACTATACCGCCTTCATCGCCATAGGCATGCCTAACCAAGGACAGAAACTCGAAGAGGTACGTGCGCTCATCCTCGAAGAGATGGGCAAGCTGCGCCGTGGAGAGTTTGCCGACGACTTGATTCCTGCCGTCATCGCCAACAAGAAGTTGGATTTCTACAAATCATTGGACGACAACGATCAGCGTGCCACCATGATGGGCAATGCCTTCATCAACGACCAAGACTGGGCGCAAGTAGCCAACCAGCTCGAACGCCAGAGCAAGCTCACCAAGAAGGACATCGTGGAGTTTGCCCAGAAGTATTTGCGCGACGACAACTTCGTATGCGTCTATAAGCGCATGGGAGAGGACAAGACTCTCGTGAAAATCGAGAAGCCTGCCATCACCCCTATCCCAGCCAACCGTGAGTATGAGAGCGACTTCCTCAAGGAGGTGAAGAACTCCAAGGTAACGCCTATCCAGCCACAATTCCTCGACTTCAAGAAGGACTTGACCATTGGCAAGACCTCCAAGAACATCCCACTCATCTATAAGCAGAACACACAGGATGGCTTGTTCAACCTCGTCTTCCGCTATGAGTTTGGCAATGAGGATGACCTCCGCTATGGCTATGCCGCCGATTACCTCAACTATATCGGTACCAAGAAGATGGACGTGGGCGACATCAACAAGGCTTTCTACGACTTGGCTTGCAACTATAGCGTATCGACTACCAACAACACCTTGCAAATCAGCCTCAACGGACTGAACGAGAATCTGCCTAAGGCTCTCAACCTCATGGAGAACTTGTTGAAGAACGCCAAGGCAGACAAGGAGAGTTGGGCACAATACATCGAGCAAGTGGAGAAAGGAAGAGAGGATGCCAAGACCGACCAGAAGACCAACTTCAACTATCTCTGGAACTATTGCAAGTATGGCAAGTACAATCCTGCCCGCAATGACATCAGCATAGAGGACTTGAAGAAGGTAAATCCTCAGGAGTACATCAACCTCTTGGCTGGCTTGAACAACCTCCAGCACACCATATTATATTATGGTCCATACACCGAGGTCCAACTCAATACGCTCCTCGCCAAGGAGCATAAGACGGCAAAGACACTTGCCGCCGTGCCTCAGGGCAAGAAGTATGAGTTGACCGAGACACCACAGACAGAGATTATCATCGCTCCATACGATGCCAAGAACATCTATCTGCGCCAGTATCACAACGAGGGCAAGCAGTGGAAGCCAGAGAATGCCCCAGTGGAGGCACTCTTCAATGAGTACTTTGGTGGAGGCATGAACACGGTGGTATTCCAGGAGTTGCGTGAGACACGAGGCTTGGCTTACAATGCCGCCGCCATGTATGCCATGCCAGCTCTCAAGAATCAGCCTGAGTATTTCTATACTCACATCATCTCTCAGAACGACAAGATGATGGACTGCATCAACGTGTTCAAGGAGATTGTGGATACGATGCCACAGAACCAAGCAGCCTTCGACCTCGCCAAGAATAGCCTCATCAAGCGCTTGCAGAGTGCAAGAACCACCAAGTTTGATGTCATCAGCTCTTATCTCTTCTACAAGAACCAAGGCATCGACTTTGACTTGAACAAGCTCATCTATGAGAAGTTGCCATCCCTCACCCTGCAAGACATCGTGAAGTTTGAGCAGGAGAACATGGTGAACAAGCCTTATCGCATGATGATTCTTGGCAATGAGAAGAATCTCGATATGAAGTCACTCGAAAAGATTGCGCCAATCAAGCGTCTATCACAAAAAGAAATATTCGGATATTAATTAAATATACAAAAACGTAGTTATGGCTAAGACTCCAGATTTTAAGTACGCTCCTATGTTTCAGTTAGGAGAGGACAAGACAGAGTATCGCTTGCTTACCAAGGAAGGTGTAAGCACAGCAGAGTTTGAGGGTAAGACAATCCTCAAGGTTTCTAAGGAAGCATTGACCTTGCTCGCTCAGCAGGGTTTCCACGACGTAGAGTTCATGCTCCGTCGTGAGCACAATGCTCAGGTAGCTAAGATTTTGACCGACCCAGAGGCTTCTGAGAACGACAAGTACGTGGCTCTCCAGTTCCTCCGCAATGCAGAGACAGCCGTGAAGGGCATTCTCCCATTCTGCCAGGATACAGGTACTGCTATCATCCATGGTGAGAAAGGTCAGCGTGTATGGACCGACTTCGAGGATGAAGAGGCTTTGAGCCTTGGTGTCTATAACACTTACACCCAGGACAACCTCCGCTATTCTCAGAACGCTCCTCTCAACATGTATGATGAGGTGAACACTCGTTGCAACCTCCCTGCTCAGATTGACATCGAGGCAACAGAGGGTGATGAGTATCGCTTCGTAATGGTTGCCAAGGGTGGTGGTTCTGCCAACAAGACTTACTTCTACCCTATGACCAAAGCTACTATCCAGAACGAGGGCACCTTGCTCCCATTCTTGGTAGAGAAGATGAAGAGCCTCGGTACAGCTGCCTGCCCTCCTTACCACATCGCATTCGTGATCGGTGGTACCAGTGCAGAGAAGAACCTTCTTACCGTGAAGTTGGCTTCTATCAAGTACTACGATGAGTTGCCTACCACTGGTGATGAGACAGGTCGTGCCTTCCGTGACATCGACTTGGAGCAGAAGCTCCTCGAAGAGGCTCACAAGATTGGCTTGGGTGCTCAGTTTGGTGGTAAGTACTTGGCTCACGACATCCGTGTCATCCGCCTTCCTCGTCATGGCGCTAGCTGCCCTATCGGTATGGGTGTAAGCTGCTCTGCCGACCGCAACATCAAGGCTAAGATCAACAAGGACGGTATCTGGTTGGAGAAGATGGATGAGAACCCAACAGAGTTGATTCCTGAGGAACTTCGCAAGCCAGGCGAGGGTGCCAAGGGTATCGAGATCGACCTCGACAAGGGTATCGACGCCGTACGTGCTGAATTGACCAAGTATCCTGTCAGCACTCGTGTCAACTTGAAGGGTACTATCATCGTGGCTCGTGACATCGCTCACGCTAAGCTCAAGGCTCGCTTGGACGCTGGCGAGGAGATGCCAGAGTACTTCAAGAATCATCCTATCCTCTATGCAGGACCTGCTAAGACTCCAGAGGGTTACCCATGTGGTTCTATGGGTCCTACCACTGCCAACCGTATGGACCCATACGTTGATGAGTTCCAGGATCATGGCGCAAGCTTGGTGATGATTGCCAAGGGTAACCGTGGTCAGGTGGTTACTGATGCCTGCAAGAAGCATGGTGGTTTCTATCTCGGTACCATCGGTGGTGTAGCCGCCGTTCTTTCTCAGAGCAGCATCAAGAGCATCGAGTGCGTAGAGTACCCAGAGCTTGGCATGGAGGCTATCTGGAAGATTACCGTTGAGGACTTCCCAGCTTTCATCCTCGTAGATGACAAGGGCAACGACTTCTTCAAGCAGTTGAAGCCTTGGACTCCTTGCAAGGAATGCCAGAAGTAAGATGTAAGCAATGACACTTACAATTACAGTTCGAAAATCCGCATGGGATGTTTGCTCGAAGAAGAGCTGACTAGGACAAAAGACAAAAACTCCCGAACCAGCAGGAAAACTCGGTGCGGGGGGTTTTTTTTATTTCATACTGCTCGGTTCGGGAGTTTTCTTTTATATCATTCACTCAATTGATGATATGTTTAAAGTTCTTAGGTTCCATGCCTTATACACATTGTGGTGGCAAATAAAAAACATTTTATTATTTTAAGCAAATAAAATGTTGATGTTTTTCAGAAAATGCGTAAATTTGTAAGCAAAATGAGACAATAGACAAGTGAATCGCAAGATTATACACATCGACATGGATGCTTTCTTTGCCTCTGTAGAGCAAAGAGACAACCCCGAACTTCGAGGCAAACCGATAGCGGTGGGCTTCGACGGACCTCGTGGTGTCGTTTCCACGGCAAGCTATGAGGCAAGGAAGTTTGGCGTTCACTCGGCTCAATCCATCGCCCAAGCCAAGCAACGTTGTCCGGGTCTCATCATCGTGCCTTGCCGCCATGAGCATTACAAGGAGGTGTCTCAGCAGATACATCGCATCTTCCAGGAATACACCGACCTCATCGAACCGATTTCCATCGACGAGGCTTTCCTCGATGTCACCCATAATAAGAAAGGTATCAACCTAGCCGTTGACATCGCCCAGGAAATCAAGGCTCGCATCAAGGAGGAGACACAACTCACCGCCTCTGCTGGCATCAGCTATTGCAAGTTTCTCGCCAAGGTGGCTTCCGACTATCGCAAGCCCGATGGCATCTGCACCATCCATCCCGACAAGGCACTCGACTTCATCGCCCATCTCCCCGTGGAAGACTTTTGGGGCGTGGGCAAGAAGACACTCCAAAAGATGCACTTCATGGGCATCTACACAGGTGCCGACCTGAGAAAGGTTTCGGAAGCACATCTTGTGGAAGTGTTCGGCAAGGTGGGACACATCTTCTATGATTTCGCCAGGGGTATAGACGAACGACCGGTGGTGACCTATAGGGAGCGCAAGTCAGTGGGATGCGAGCAAACTTTCTTGGAGGACATCTACACCCCATCTGCCGTCATCATCGAACTTTATCACACCGTGCTCGAACTCCTCACTCGCATCGACAAGAGTGGGTTCGAGGGCAAGACTTTGACGCTCAAGGTGAAGTTTGCCGACTTCACACAAATTACTCGCAGCATCTCGCAAGACAAGATTCTAAAGAAGAAAGCCGACATACTACCTCTCGCCAAGCGATTGCTGAAATTGGTGGATTACTCTTCCTCCCATCCCATCCGTCTCTTGGGCTTGTCGGTAAGCAACGCCTCGTCCGAGGAAGCCAAGAAGGAAGACCGAGAGAATAGCACAGCAAGACCGGAGTATATCGAACTAGAATTGGAGTTTAAGGAAGATTAATAGTCCAAGAGCCTAAGAGCAATCTTCATGCCAAGCCTTTGGATGGACATACAAAGCCTTTGGATGTGCATACAAAGGTTGCGTATCTACATCCAAAGGCTTTGAACGAAAACTTTCCCTAGGAGAAGCAACAACTTACGCCCTATGCAAGCAAGACTTCTCCTAGGTATGATCAAAACTACTTACGCATGTCCTCAGGAATCTCAGGCATAGCGCCATGCTGTGTGCATACATACGCACTCACCTGCACCGCCAACTTATGAGCCTCAGCTACGCTCTTGCCCTTCAAGATGCTAGCGCAGAAAGTACCTGTGAAGCTATCGCCTGCACCAACGGTATCGGCAACCTCTACCTTTGGAGTCTCTTGGAAAGAAACCTTGCCTGGGGTGAAGACGTAACTTCCGTTCACGCCGCAAGTCAACACGAGCATATCAAGACTATACTTGCCGAGAATCAACCAGCACTTGTTCTCAATGTCCAAACCAGGATAGCCGAAGAGGCGACCGATGGTAATCAACTCCTCATCGTTGATTTTCAAGACATTGCAACGCTTCAAACTCTCACAGATAATATCCTTGTTGTAGAAGTTCTGACGGAGGTTGATGTCGAATATCTTCAAGCAATCGCTAGGTGTATGGTCGAGGAAGTCGTAAATCATCTTGCGGCTCACAGCATTGCGCTGAGCCAAAGAACCCCAACAAACAGCACCCGTATTGCAAGCGATCTCCTTGATTTCATCGGTGAATGGGATGTTGTCCCAAGCCACGCCCTGCTTGATGTCGTAAGTAGGCACGCCCTCAGCATCGAGGCTCACCTGCACCGTACCAGTAGGGAAGCCCACCTTAGGCATCACATACTTCAGCTTCTTCTCGTCCAACTGGCGAAGAGCCTCATCACCCAAGGCGTCATTGCCTATCGCACTCACTGCCACGGAGTGCAAATCATGCTGACCTGCATGATAAGCGAAGTTGGCAGGAGCACCACCGAGTTTACTACCTGTTGGGAATACATCAAAGAGAATCTCCCCTAAGCCTACACAATATTTCTTGCTCAATTCAGTATTCATAGCTCAATATTTTAATTACATTTTCACCTTATTAATATAAGAGAAGAGGTAGAGCACCCCCACTGCCATGACGAGCACAGCTCCTATCTGACCGATGGCATCGCTGGCAAATCCCATGATAAGTGGAAAGACGGTTCCACCGAAGAGACCCATGATCATCAATCCGCTCACCTCGTTTTTCTTCTCTGGCAATGCAAGCAAAGCCTGCGAGAAGACGATGGAGAAGACATTCGAGTTGCCATATCCCACCAAGGCGATGGCGATATAGAGGATAGCCTTGCTCTCACCGAAGAACATGCCCACCATGCTCAATGCCATCATCACGATGCTGATGGTGAAGAAGAGACGTGGCTTCATCACACGGAGGAAAACCGTTCCGGTGAAGCATCCGATAGTACGGAAGATGAAGTAGAGCGATGTGGCGAAGGCAGCCTCATTCAAGGTCCAATGCAAACGCTCCATCAGAATCTTAGGAGCCGTGGTGTTGGTACCCACGTCGATGCCCACATGGCACATGATGCCGATGAAGGAAAGCAGCACGATAGGCTTGCCCAACAACTTGAAGCAATCGACAAAGCCTGAAGCCTTGCCCTCCATCTTCTCCTCCTCGATAGGGGTGCCTGCCAAGAATATCGTGGCGAAGACACCGATAATCATATAGATAGGGAAAAGCACACGCCAACCCAAGCCTAAGTCAGGTATGGTTGCCACGGCACCCCACATGGCGATGTATGGAGCCATGAAAGAGGCTATCGCCTTCACAAACTGTCCGAAAGTCAGGGTGGAAGCCAAGTTCTTGCCTGATGTCACGGCAGATACCAAAGGGTTCAAGGAAGTTTGCATCAAAGCATTTCCAATACCCAGGAGAGAGAACGAGACGAGCATGATACCGAAAGTCTCGCCAAAGATAGGCAAGAGAAGAGACACTACCGTCACGATGAGTGAGAGCAGCACGGTCTTCTTTCTACCGATTTTATTCATCAACATGCCCGTAGGCACAGAGAATATCAAGAACCAGAAGAACACCAATGATGGAAACAGGTTGGCTGTCGCATCATTCAGGTTGAGGTCTTCCTTCACATAGTTGGAGGCGATGCCTACCAAATCCACAAATCCCATGGCGAAGAAACAGAGCATCACTGGGATGAGTGTCAGTTTCATTGACTTGCTCATAAGTACAATGCCATTTGCGATTGATGATGAATATGGCTTACAATGCCAGTTTGTGAACCTTTACATTCTTAAACTCAGCCTTGCCACCCTTGCTATAGAGTTTCACATTCTCGTATGGAGCCACAGGGAAGACGAGGTTGGTCATGGCGATTCGACCACCATCTACGAAGAGCTCAACAGAT
>FR893300.1 GCA_000436035.1 Prevotella sp. CAG:732
AATTAATTCAGCAGACCCTAATTATTTTGATACCCCAAAAAATATGTGTAATTTTGCATCAACGCTTCATTCAATGAGGCTTCAATAATAACCAACAAAATAAATATAACAAAACGATAAAACTATAAACGAACATCCCATAATGACTGGGTATCAGAATTAGCACTTCAATAAACTTCAGTCAGCCAGCAAAAAGGATGTTCACGCACCATAGAGGGCGTGAACAGCAAGATTGTTGTCTGAAGTGGCAGTGCTAAGCCCTGATACCTAACAAGTCTTGCCACGCCCTCTTCCTGCAAGGGGCTACAAAAGTCCCATAGTTTATCACAAACCCGATAAATTATGGTCAAAACAACAAACACCAACGGAATTCCTCCTAAATCAAAGAACGAGACCTTTACCGGAAAAGAACTTGCAAACCAACTTCAAGTATTGATTGGCAAAAGTTTACTTATTACAGGAAAGCCTAGAACAGATGGTTCTCACCTTAGAAAATTAATTGAAAACGCTTTGCAAGACAGTAAAGTTGAGTTAGCAGCCTCCAGCACTTTCAAGGTCATCCCTCCCCAAAAGAGAGGTATCCCTAAAAGCATCAAATATCTCGCTGATTCTTTTCTTATCACAAGTGGAGACAAATATAATCTGCAAGTATGGAACAGAATCCCCAACAGTTCAAATGTGCTTATAAAATACCATAATGGAAGCAGTATCAGATGCAAAGACATCAATTGTATTCTTGTCAAAATAGACCTAGAACAACAAAACATCGAAAGTATCATCGTTATGTCTCCCCAATACATTGAACACAAATTTGGCAAGTTTGGGATTCCTACAATCAAATATCAAGCAATCATTAATCCAGCAACACGCAATACGATTGTCAATAGTTCTACAAAAGCCTTCATCGTAACAGATACAACAAATATGAAGCCGCTTTTAGGCTCAAATAGTCAAGTGGAATTAAAAACACTTTCCTCAGAACCCATTTCATCGCAAATCTTGTCTATTGAAGAAATTGGTCAACGAGTCATTAGCAATCTCATTGGACAAAAGCTATTTGCACAAGACACAAAAACAAGAGGACAAGCACTAGAAAGAAAAGTTGCTACACTTCTTGGATTTTCTGATGAAGATCAACTTGTGGGAAATTATCCCGACATATACAATCAAGCCCTAGAAGTAAAGGTACAAGACTCCCCAACCATTGATCTCGGCAAAGAAACACCAATGAACCCTTTGCCAGTTTATCAGAATTTGCCTATCACTACAGAAGACATACGCTATCTCATTGCATTGACAAACCCACAAACTTCAGAAATAGAAGGCGTGATACTTGTACCTGGTAAGGAATTAGAAAACATCTTTACCATGGTCAATGGAACAAGCTTCAAATGCCAACGAAGCATTCCGATGAAATTCTTTGAGAAATACAAAGGAAAAAGCGTATTCAATCCATAAAGCCAAAGGCTAGGTTTACATTCTTATTGATTTCCCTTTCTATTACGTTGCGTTGCGACTCATCATCAGTAGAATTTATTTCATTAACCAATCGAATAATATCCTGTGCATGTTTGTTATGCGGATCAGGCATAGGATATTGTTCGATATACTGGGTCAGATAACGCCTTCTACCAGAATATAGCTTATTGTTGAAACACAAATCATGATATTTCATCATTAGTTCAGAATTTGCAACCCCCTCTATAAGCAATAACAGTTGACGTTCTTCTTCCGTCTGAGCACAAATCCAATAGCAATTTCCATTAACAACAGCGCCATTACCATCATAGCAGAAACGTGGTTTTACACTAATATCCGGAAACACAACTTTGGGCATTTTCCATAATTGAGGATTTTGAGGTACCCAATACTCATACCACTTACGCCCTGCATTGACAACGTATTTTCTAGCCTCCAACTGCTCCTTGCACTTATCCAAATATTTTTCTGCAACCGGATATTTTGAAATATCAAAAACCTTCCTTTGACCATTCTCAGAATAATGAGGATACAGAATTTCCTTGATAGAACATTTATTTATATGCCAGGCCTCAATGTTCTCCTGAGAAATCATTGGGCGCAAAAGCTCCTTTTCAAGATGAAGTCCCATTTTCTCCCATTCTTGACAAATAAAGACATTGTCCGCACAAGATTTTATGCCAACACGAACTTTAAAATGGTCTTTTATGCGAAATGCAGCATTTTCATTCACATTTTCAATCCAAGCATTTTCCTCCTCATTTGTCATTTGCCAAATGCCTGTTTTATCCATTGGGCACTTTAGCTTTCCATTTTTATATGAATATTCAATACCACCAACAACATAATGTCCAGTTACCTCTTCATTGAGGATTTCATAAATAGAGGACAGGCTTTTACTTTTTGCATTCACGTCCTCTGCTTCATAAATACTAGCATACTTGCCCGTCTGGGAGTTTTCCTTATTACTTTTCTTCTTTTTGCCTATAAATATTGCTGGCAATACTGCTGCATTAAACAGCTTAGTATCACCCAAATCTATAACTTCTAGGATCTCATAATTTTCAACTAAGAACTTTCGTATATCACTTCCACTCTTAGTACTGATATATCTATTAGAGGTTATCACTCCCAACAACCCTCCCTTTTTAAGAGCATTTGTCATTGCCATCAAAAAAGGATAATATAAATCTATTTTTCCTGTCAGATTAAAATCATGCGCTAATTGTTGCGTTTTTTGCGCACCTAAAACTTGAGTTCGAACATAAGGAGGATTGGCTATCACCAAATCCGCAAATTCCGCCCGATTGCCTACACTAAACAAATCTACACGATTAGGAGACACCGTCAAGAAATCCTGGCACTCCAATTCTAGACTTTTCGCCTTATCTACCAACAATGATTTTGTTTCTTCAATATAACTTGCATTGGTATCATAGCCTATCAATTTATCTACATTACCCTCTCCCACCTTATTAATCGCATGAAGAAGTGAGCCATCGCCGCATGCAGGATCCAATACCGACAAATGTGTCATACCCTCACTATTAGCAAGAGTTATAAGTTTTTCCGCTAAGAAATTAGCCAGTCCTTCGGGTGTAAAAGTTGCTCCCGTTTTTTTTATCGTTGATGGTGTTGGTGTCAATGTAATAATGTTTTATATTTTTCAAGAGGCAAAAGTACAACAAATAATCTAAAGTACAAAATCTTGCTAATATTTTTATATTTAAAAATGCAAAATCATAAGGAAAGTTTCATATATCGAAAACTTTTGCTATATTTGCAGAAAAACATAAAGAAATGAAAATGATTTCGTTTGATGACTTTCAAGATAAGTATATCGGTAAAATTGGGACTCCACAAAGAGATACACTGGAGAAGCTGGTTAAAGAAGCCGTTCAGCATCACCTTCTCGACTCTTTCCAGATTGCTAAAAGCATTGAATATTCCCGCATCCATTGAAATGTCGGGAGTTGGCAAAGTTGCCTTATGGTAATTAAGCCAAGATTATCCTTTTCCTACGGAATATTTCTAGATTTTCCGTAGAAAAAGGATAATAGCAGTTTTTTGACAAGTTCTACCAATTACTACTCAGCAAATGTTTCATTATACATTTTGCGAACACAATCATTAGGAATGCCCAATGTCAAACGGCATCCTTTCGTACCCTCGATGGTCAATAAACCATAATAGAGCAAGAAACTGGCAAACATATCGGGATTAGTTATATCCTGTGGTGAAAACACATTCTTTATAAGGACATCTATCTCGCCCCTCTCTCTGATAGTACGGAGCACATCCTTGCGATACCCATCCGCCCCATCCTGTCGAAGTAGCCTCTTTACATTACAGAAATCTTCCTCATATTTTGATGTTAGCATTTGCTTTGAAACTTCTCCGTTTTCAATATAGTGACAAAGATAATCAATGGCCATATCGCAATTGAACACCCTACGCTGCGACTCCAAAGCATCCATAGAGAGACAGTAGTTTCCACACCAAAGTTCCATATCATGGATGACTGACTCGATATCTGTACCAGCAGAAATCTTCCCCTTACTTTTATAATAAGTGAGTATGCCCCTTATATCTTCAGTGGAGAAGCCTAGCATTTGATAACACTTATCGTATCCTGCTATATTCCAAGCAACATTGTTTCCTGTGACAACGCCATCAAGTACCACAGGAGTCACTCCAGTGAAGAGCGTACGTTCAAAAGCCCCCTTTACTTTCTTGAAAAAATCACAAAAGAGCCTATCGGCTTGTTCTATAGCCCTAGACATCTTTTCACCTTGCTCGTTATTAAGCATGGCATTGATAAAGCTATCATATTCGTCAACGATAAGATAGAGAGGATATCACCAAACCACTCTTGGAACTTATCTTTGGTACGGCAATCGTAGTAAGCATGGAGCATACTGAGGAACACGCTCTTACCAAAACTGCGAGGGCGAATACAGAAGAGATTGCTATAGCCTTCCTCCAAATTCGGGATAAACATAGTTTTGTCCACATAATAGAATCCTTGCTCTATTACCTGCACAAAGTTCTGTATGCCGTATGGCAATTCTTTCGTAATGTTATGCTCCATATCTTTCATCATTTATATAGACTTCATTCTAATTTTTGGCGAAGTTACGATAAATATCCGAGACTGCCAAGAATTTCCGATGCTTTTTATTATAGAAAGGGAAAGAGAGTGATAAAAAAAGTGTTACTCGGAGAGAACCAAACGAAGCCCTAGATCGCCGTTGCGGAAGTCCGGAGTGCCGTCGAAACGGCACGAACAACGACAGTAACCGGAATAGCACCAACTGCCGCCACGGTACACACGGCACGACCCACTAACGGCACCTATAGGATTGGTCTGAGGAGAACTACTATACCGATTAAACCAATCTTGACACCACTCCCAAACATTACCAGTCATGTCGAAAGCACCCAATTCATTAGGTTGCTTTGTACCAACGGCATGGGTCTTAGAACCACTATTGCCGTCATACCAAGCGACATCGCCAATAGTGTTGCT
>FR893301.1 GCA_000436035.1 Prevotella sp. CAG:732
GAAGTAACCATATCTATAGAGAAAACCTACTGCACACATATCCACGTTGCTATCAGAAGCCTCCTTCAAGTAGTCACCAGCGAGCATTCCCAAACCACCAGAGTAGATCTTAACTACCTGGTTGATACCATATTCCATACAGAAGTAAGCTACAGATGGGCGCTTAGCGTTAGGCTTAACGTCCATGTAGTCACGGAACATCTTGTAAACCTTCTTCACCTTAGCCATAATAGCCTTGTCTTTCACGATAGCTTCCTTACGATCATAACTCAAACGCTCCAAGAGCATGACAGGGTTAGCATTAACCTGCTCATACAATTTCTTGTCGATGCTCTTGAACAAGTCACGGCACTCGTAGTTCCATGCCCACCACATGTTGTGAGCAATCTCGTCCAAGCACTTCAACTCTTTTGGAAGACTTGACTTGACAGTTGTCTCCTTCCATTGAGGAGCATTTACATAATCTGCTTTAATCTTCATTGTGTTTTATATTAAAGTTTTATTTCTATATTAAGTAATAAGTTTTATTTTTACTTTTCTTCTTTCACACGAGCCTCTGCCTTACGCAAAGCGAAGTCATAAGCATCGTAATAGTACTCGATGAAATGCTTCCACAATGCCCTCTTAGATAGTTTGTCGGCATTGCTGCGGCACTTCTTCACCTGTGCTTCCGTCATGTTGGAATACTTGGCTACCGTATCCTTGATGGCATCTGCCACCTCTGAATAGTTGTAGTCGGTACGCTTGATGACTTTTACGCCATCCTCGATCTCACTATAACCGCCCTTCTCGCTGTTCGCCCAAAGTCCGAAGCCAGCCAAGTCGGTGGTGATACAAGGCACCTTAAAGGCAACAGCCTCCAGAGGAGTGTAACCCCATGGCTCATAATAAGATGGATAGATGCAGAGGTCATTGCCAAGAACGACATCATAGTAGGTCTTGTTGATGATGCCATCGTCACCGGTGAGGTAGCAAGGCAAGAAGATCAACTTCACCTTATCGTCCTTGAGGTTGTGCATATTGTAGTACTTCAACATGCCCAACACGTTGTCGTGGCTCATATTGTGGAGCCAATGGGTAATCTCTGGCACCTCCAAAGGAGTGTCAAACTTCTTACCACTATTCAATCTATCCAAGAGATCCTGACGTGGCTCGCCTACCCAACCAGGTACGTCGATGAACGCCAATACATTCTTCTTCAAGTTGTTGTCACGAAGCAAACGATTCATTGCCTCGATATATACGTCGATACCCTTGTTGCGGAACTCATATCGGCCACTGGTAGATACGATCAAGGTATCATCGCCCAAGTCAGTACCCATCAAGGCATTGGCAACATCCAACAGACGTTGGCGAGCCTCCTTGCGCTTCTTGGTGAAAGCCGCAGCCTTTGGCACGAAACTATTGTCGAAGCCATTAGGCAATACGAAATCCACTGGTTTGTCAAGCAATTCCTTGCACTCATTGGCAGTGATGTCGCTCACGGTCGTGAAGCAATCCACGTACATGGCAGTTTGCTTCTCGATAGAGTGCTTGCTCTGCATATTCAACTCGCCTGCCATCTGGTCGCCATTGTAAGCGAAAAGATAGTCATAGAGAGGTTTGTTGTTACCAGCGATGCTTCGACCGATGCTCGTAGCGTGGGTAGTGAAGATGGTAGCCACCTCAGGCAAGTGCTTGTTGACATACAGTACGCCAAGACCAGTCATCCATTCATTTCCATGATAGATAACCTTCTTGCCCTTGCCAATCACATGCTTATAGAAACTCTCCACAACGAGAGCTGCGGCATACGAGAACATAGAAGCCTCGTCATAGTCGCCGTAAGCATGGAGACTATCTACCTGATAATCATTCCACAACTGACCATAGAGCTGGTCCTTGATAGCAAAATAAGGATTGAAATCGATCAAGATAGCAACAGGCTCACCAGGAATGTTCCAGCGACCTATCTTTATCTTTAAGCCTTCCTTCAGAGCTTCAGTTTTCCACTGCGCATAAAGCGATTCATCTTCTGAGAAATAAGGATTCACCTTATCCCCCCAACAATCAGGACCGATGAAGATTAATCGGTCTTGTAACTTTTCCGTAAGAGTCTTGGCACGTGTAGATAAGACGGTATAGATACCACCAACCTTGTTACATACTTCCCAACTTGACTCAAATATATAATCTGGAAATAATCTATCCTTTCCCATAAAATATCAATAAAACACCGCAAAGATAAGTAAATAATTATAAAAAAACGAATAATCGGTCAACTTTATGCCAAAAAATGATGGTTTTCTTGATTTAAATAAATAACTTTGTCGCACTAAACTCATAAAAAAGATGAAGAAGCTTATATTTTGTGCATTATTATGCCTGTCTTCTCTCGGTATTTATGCTCAGAAAGACAGTACTACATTCAAGGGATACATCCAAAACAAGGAGTATGATGTATATCTGAAGATTGACTTTTATGCCAACAATGTGACGGTACCTGGTCAGGAAATCTTCGGCACGATGGCTGGCTATTTCGGTGACAAGAAGGACAGTCGCAAGTGGTTGATTACTGATGCCCAGATAGATGGCAAGGTAGCCCATATCTCCATCACCAATGATTATGGCAGGGGGGGCTTTTACGCCCGACTGTCTCTCCTACCCCATACTTGACCGCCGACTTGACTCTCCTACCCGATGGCACCTACGAACTCCATCAGCTCAGCGGCAGCAACTTGAAGATAGCACGCAACCGCAAATGGGTGAAAATCCCTAAGAAATTAATTTTCGTATTTCCGAACAAGGATAAGCATTGACCAAAATACGAGA
>FR893302.1 GCA_000436035.1 Prevotella sp. CAG:732
GATAAAATAAAGAGGAATGATGGGAAAACGCCCCATCTATCACCTCTTATTACGCCAAATCTTTACAGTTGCAAACGCCGAAGAGAATGGCGAAAAAACTGCGTCCCGTTGATTGCGTGACATTTATCAAACGATTGCATGGCATATGTGACGCAATCGCTTGATATATGTCAGATGATTGCACGACATATATCAAGCGATGCGAACACTGCGTTTTTTACATCCTTACTCTTACTTTCTTACGCATTCACTTCTATGTTCGTACTCACTTACTCTTACATTCATTCTCGCTCTTTCTCGCATTCCGCCCCACTATCTATAGCAGTTCTTCCATCTTTTTCCCTTGCTTTTGATGGCTATCTCAGTATTTTGTTGTATCTTTGCAAGCTGAAAAGAAGAAAAAACAATGATAGTTTGTATAGCAGAGAAACCTAGCGTTGCCAAGGACATCGCCCGAATCATCGGCGCCAACTCGGCTCGCGACGGTTATATGGAAGGTAATGGATACCAAGTGACATGGACTTTCGGCCACCTATGTGAGTTGAAGGAGCCGGACGATTATACCCCAATGTGGAAGCGTTGGAGCCTCTCGGCATTGCCTATGATTCCACAACGATTCGGCATCAAGCTCATCAATGACGAGGGTATCAAGAAGCAATTCAGCACCATCGAACGACTGATGCAAGCCGCCGACTCCATCATCAACTGTGGTGACGCCGGACAGGAGGGAGAGCTGATTCAGAGATGGGTGATGCAGAAGGCACAAGCCAAGTGCCCCGTGAAGCGACTTTGGATCTCGTCCATGACCGATGAGGCCATCAAGCAAGGTTTCGCTGAACTGAAAGACCAGCAGGAATATCAGTCGCTCTACCTCGCCGGACTCTCCCGTGCCATCGGCGACTGGCTCCTGGGCATGAATGCCACTCGTCTCTATACCTTGAAATATGGTCAGAACAAACAGGTGCTCAGCATCGGTCGTGTACAGACCCCTACCCTCGCCCTCATCGTCAACCGACAGAAGGAAATCGACAACTTCGAGCCAGAGCCTTACTGGGTGCTCGCCACCATCTACCGCAACACGCAGTTTACTGCCACTTCGGGCAAGTTTACGAGCAAGGAAGAGGGTGAGAAGGCATTCAGCACCATCGCCGGCAAACCTTTCACGGTGACGGATGTGTCGAAGAAGAAAGGTACGGAAGCCCCTCCTCACCTCTATGACTTGACATCGCTGCAGGTGGATTGCAACAAGAAGTTCGCTTATTCCGCCGACATCACCCTCAAGTTGATACAGAGCCTCTACGAGAAGAAGTTTACCACCTACCCTCGTGTAGATACACAATACCTGACGGACGACATCTACCCAAAGGTGCCTCAGATATTGAATGGCGTGAGCCAAGCCAAGATCATGAGTCAGCAGAAGTACCTGCCGCTCGTACAGCAGCTCGCCGCCTCTGGCAAGAAACTGCCGAAGAGCAAGAAGGTGTTCGACAACAGCAAGGTGACCGACCACCATGCCATCATCCCTACCGGTGTGCCTCCTACGGGACTCACCGACATGGAGGCAAACGTATATGACCTCATCGCCAAGCGATTCATCAGTGTCTTCTATCCCGACTGCAAGTTCTCCACCACCACCGTCATCGGCGAAGTGGTAAACGAGGATGGCGACAAGCCTGAGAAGATAGAGTTCAAGGTGAGCGGCAAGGAGATACTGGAGCCCGGATGGAGAGAGGTATATGCCAAGGACGTGAAGGCTAACGATGAGGAGAATTCACAAGACGGCAACAGTGGAGGCGACGCAGGAAATGGCGCCAACAAAAAGGAAAACGTGGAAGAGCGCACGCTCCCTTCCTTCGTGAAAGGCGAAAGCGGCGACCACACCCCTACCCTGACCGAGAAGTGGACCACCCCACCGAAGTACTATACCGAGGCGACCTTGCTCCGTGCGATGGAAACGGCAGGTAAGTTTGTGGAAGACGAGGAACTTCGTGCTGCCTTGAAGGAGAATGGCATCGGCCGCCCTTCCTCTCGTGCTGGCATCATCGAGACCCTCTTCAAGCGTCACTACATCCGACGACAAAGAAAGAACTTGATGGCGACTCCTACGGGCATCGAACTCATCGACACCATCCACGAGGAACTCTTGAAAAGCTGTGAGTTGACGGGTATCTGGGAGAAGAAGCTCCGTGACATCGAGCACAAGACCTACGACCCAGGGCAATTCATCAATGAGCTGAAGGAGCAAATCAACCAGATCGTGAACGATGTGCTTGCCGACAACAGCAGTCGCATCACCACCACGACCGAGGAAGACTTGAAAAAGAAAGAGCCTAAAAAGAAAAAGGCTGCTCCTAAGCCTAAAAAACTTCCTGCTGATGACAGTATCATCGGAAAGGTTTGCCCTGTTTGCGGACAAGGTACCATCATCAAGGGAAAGACGGCATACGGTTGCAGCAACTGGAAGGGAGGCTGCAAGTTCAGACTGCCATTCGCAGAATGATCAGAATAAAGACTATACTTATCGCTTAGTTACACCTTTATTATATATATAGGGATTACACCTTATTATATATATGGGACCAACAACTGAAAATAACAAGAAACTCCAATTATGAGCCCACTTAAAAAAGGGGCATATTT
>FR893303.1 GCA_000436035.1 Prevotella sp. CAG:732
TATGGACTGCTACTACGACAAGGAATACAATGCAGACCCTGCGGTTGACAAGGCGAATGCCCGTGCATTGGATGGCACCCCAACCTACAATGGTGTCTTGCTCCAAAACATCGAGACCACTGATGTATGCTCTGGCAATGCCATCTTCCTCATCGGTCGTCCTGAAAGCCACATCAAGAATGTGACGCTCGACAACGTACAGATCAATGCCAAGAAGGGTATCGACATCCGATTCGTGGATAATCTCATCTTCAAGAATGGCTCTAAAATTACAGTGAGCAACAATGGCACTATGTGGGTGAAGAACTTTGACTCGACAGTCGATGATCAATGCGATGCTACCAAGACAACAGTTACCCCTCCTACCCCAACACCGGGGGATGTCATTGCCGATTCATATATCCTCTATTCGAAAACACTGACTGATGGAAGCACATCTACTGCCACTTTCAGCAATGGATTCAGCATCAGCAACGAGAATGGTAAAACATACGCCGTAGGTTCTGGTACGAATTACATCAAATACAGCGCTAACCCATATACCATCACGATCCCTAATGGAATTAAGATTAGCAAAATGGAGATAGAAGGCAAAGACAACTATGATACTGACGATGCTTATATTGGTGAAATCAATGGCGAGACCTATGATGCAAACAAATTTGTTTTTCCTAAAGACAAAAGCGTAAAGTCATACAGCATCAATTTCAGTACACCAGTAGAGAACACCTTAACCTTTACTCCCAAAGTAAAGCAAGTCATCTTGAAAATCACGCTATATACTAGCGGCACTACTGGCATTACAGCCATCACAGCCGACAGCACCAAGTCAGCGAACCTATACGACCTCAGCGGTCGTTTGATTGCTAAGAATGCCACAGCCGACAACCTAAAAGGCTTGAGCAAGGGGATTTACATCCTCAACAACAAGAAATATACAGTAAAATAATAGTTTTCTCTAGCAAGACAGCTTACTATTCAGAAAAGGGGACGTGCCGTTAGATTACGACATGTCCCCTTTTCACATCCCATCACGCCACCATCATTTGTCAGAGGGCTACTTCTTCTGCTAAAATACACTGAAAAAGCGATGCAGATTCCCTTTTCCGGGTCTGCATCGCCTTTCTTTTCTCTATGATATATAAGGGTGAGCACGCCACACCTTATCTTTCATTCATACGATTCCATTACTCAGCCTTTGGCTCAGTTGGCTTTTCTGCCTTTGCCTTGGTCGCTGTCTTCTTCGTTGCGGTCTTGGCTGGAGCTTTCTTTGCAGCTGGCTTAGCGGCAGCCTTACCCTTATCTGCACGAAGTTTCTCAGCCTCATTCTCTATCTTCTCTATCTTAGCCTGGAGATGGACGATTTCCTTATCCTTCATCTCAATCTCCTCCTCCATATTCTTCACACTCGTCAAGTAGTTCTCCAACTGATCGTTATCGACATCAGCAGGATAGAGCTGATCGACTCTTCTGAGGAAGTCACCCAAGATATTCATATAGTTGGTGAACGCATCGAAAGGACTGGAGTAGATACCACGGTCGAGGCCTACATTGCTTGGCTTGGTGGTCATAAAGCGGAAGTGGTTGCTTGCCTGCAGATAATCCCAGTCTTGGTTGATACGTGGGTCGTTGGCAATACGTACACGATCTGCCACACTATAAAGCTTGTTGAAAGCCTCACGCTGCATTGGGTTACCGAGCCATGTGCTCACGTCACGCTCCTCATCCACCCAACTCAAGGTATCAGGTACGTTCAACTCTCCTACCGACTTCATCTTCTTGCAAATCTCAGAAGGTGTAGAGAAAGTGATGCCCTTCTCCTTAGCGCAAGCTGGGAGAGCCTTGAAGAACTCTAGGATATTGCTAGACAATGGCTGGGCGATACCGAGGGCAGACAACTCCATGAAGATGTTGATGATTTGCTCCTCCTGTGGCAAAGCCGCAATCTCATTGATATAGGTATCAGCGAAGAGAGGATAGCCATCCCAACTGCTGTTATTGAAACGCAAGGAGATGTCATCGCTCAACTTGATGTCTCGCAGCAAGAGTTTCAAGTTAGGAGCCAAAGGACAATGATATACATAATGTGGGGACTTCCAACCAAGCACGTGCTTAGCACCCTCAGTCAGCATACCCTTAAAGCCCATCTGTGATGCCTGCAAACCGATGTCATCGCTGTAGATAAGCGAAGAGTTGCGCAGGATAGTTGGTTCTTTGCCGAAGTACTCCTTGATCTTGGCAGCCTGGCGCTTCACCTCCTTGGCAAAGCTATCCTCATTGATGAGGGATGCCAAGCCGTGTGAATAAGGCTCAGCCAAGAACTCCACGCAACCCGTGTTGTTGAGTTCCTGCAACTTCTCCAACACCTGAGGAGCGTGCAACTCCAACTGCTCCATGCCGACGCCCGACAGAGAGAAAGCCACCTTGAAGTACTTGTCGCTATTGTTGATCATCTCCAAGAGGGCGTTGAGAGCTGGCATGTACGACTTCTCAGCTATCTCATTGATGCTACGCTCGTTCTCATAGTCGTCATAGTAATAATGGTCGGTACCGATGTCGAAGAAGCGGTAGCGTTTCAGATGGGTAATCTGATGTATCTCGAAATATAAACAAATTGTTTTCATAATTCTAAATTATTAATTATTAATTATTTCCACCCCAAGGTCTTGAGGTAAAGGTCTTTGATGCGAGCACCCACTTTCTCCCAAGTGATTTGGTCAACCTCCTTCTTGCCTTCCACAGAGAGGTAGTCGAAGAGACTCTCATTGTGGCAGATGCTGTAGATGGCATCGGCGAGGGCATGGATGTCCCAGTAATCTACCTTGATGCAGTTGGTAAGAATCTCACCACAACCGCTCTGCTTGGAGATAATGGTAGGTGTGCCACATTGCATCGCCTCCAATGGGGAGATACCAAAAGGCTCACTCACGGAAGGCATCACATACACATCAGAATCCTTCAAGCACTCATACACCTGTTTGCCACGCATGAATCCAGGGAAGTGGAAGCGGTCAGCAATGCCACGCTCGGCTGCGAGATAAATCATCTGGTCCATCATATCGCCAGAACCAGCCATACAGAAACGGACGTTACGGCTACGGTGCAATACCATGTTGGCTGCCTCGACAAAGTACTCAGGTCCTTTCTGCATCGTCAATCGCCCCAAGAAGGTGACGACCTTCTCCTTGCCCTTATGGTCAGGGCGAGGGATGTCTTGCCACTCTTGCTTCAATGGATAAACGGCATTGTGCATGGCGAAGCACTTGCGTGGGTCTTGGTGATATTGGTTGATGACCGTCTGTCGGGTCAACTCAGACACACACATGATGCAGTCGGCGTTGTCCATACCATCCTTCTCGATGGCATACACGGTAGGGTTCACCTTGCCACGGCTACGGTCGAAGTCGGTAGCATGTACATGGATGCACAATGGCTTGCCGCTCACTCTCTTGGCATGGATGCCAGCAGGGAAAGTCAACCAGTCGTGTGCATGGATAATATCAAAATCTTCGGAACGAGCCACGACACCAGCGATGATGGAATAGTTGTTGATCTCATCATGCAGGTTGGATGGATAGCCACCGGCGAAGTCCATACAACCGAGGTCATTGACGTTCATATAGTTGAAGTCGGCATAGATATGGTCACGATAGCGGAAATAGTCATCCGGATTCATGACGTTGCCCACACGCTGCTGCACATAATCGTGGTTAACATCACGCCAAGCGATAGGCACCGAGTTCATTGCCACGATCTTGCAAGCACTGCGGTCTTCATCACCGAAAGGATGAGGAAGGCACAAAGTGATATCCACATCGCCCTGGGCATGCAAGCCCTGGGAAATACCAAAGTTGGCAGTAGCCAAACCACCATATACGTGAGGAGGATACTCCCATCCAAACATTAATACTTTCATATAGCAGTCCTCCTTATTAATATTGATACTTTTCAAGTAATTCCAAAGCACGCAAGATCTCTGCCACGTTCATGGCGAAAGAGATGGCTCCTCGTCCATGGAAAGGTGGGTTGCCATCAAAGAGTTCGCTGATGGTACCCAAGCAATGGCATGACATCTCATCCTCGTAGCCCACCATCTGGCGCTCGATGAAGCTGAGACGTGTGCGGCGATAAAGCTTCAGGCTAGCCTCCATATAGAAGCCACCGAGCCATGGCCATGCCGTACCCTGGTGGTAAGCATAGTCGCGCTGTGTCTGTGGTCCCACATACACTGGATTGTAACCGCCACTCTTAGGAGAGAGCGAGCGCAATCCCTTAGGAGTCAGGAGTTCACGAGTACAGATGTCGAGCACCTTCTTCTTCTGGTCTTGTGAGAGAGGAGAATAGTCGAAAGCGACAGGGAATATCATGTTAGGACGCACACTCCAGTCGATCATGTTACCATCCACATAGTCGTAGAGATAGCCATATTCATTGAGGAATGTATCGAGGAATGACAGCTTGGTCTTCTCTGCGATTTCGAGGAAATGCTGTTGCTGGTCAGACTTGCCATCGAGTTCTGCCAAAGCGGCTCCGAAACAGAGGGCATTGTACCAGAGGGCATTAAACTCCACGATATATCCACTACGTGGCACCACAGGACGACCATTTGCCGTGGAGTTCATCCACGTCACAGCCTTGTCCTTTCCGTTAGTATAGAGAAGTCCGTTAGGATGTAGTTCTAGGTTAGGATGATGATTACCCTCAATAAACTGGAGGATATTGCGGATGAACTTGCCATATTTCTTCAGGCATTCTTCCTTGCTGGTCTCCTTGGCATACTGTTGCAAAGCCCAGATAGCCCAAAGAGGCACATCAGGTTGTTCCATCTCAGTGATATTCACGGAGATAGGTTTGCCTTCCATAAACTCATAGTAGCCCTTTATGGCGGTCTTCATCACGAGTTCGAAGTAGTCGTCCTCCTCTATGGAGAGGGTCAAGCCTGGCAATGCGATGAATGTATCACGGGCACGGCACTTGAACCAAGGATAACCTGCCAAGATATAGCGGTCGTCATTCTTCTCACGGCGATGGAACTGGTGAGCCGCATTGACAAGGCAGTGGAAGAAGTTGTCGCGAGGCGCACGCTCATCTACCTCCTTGTCGAAGAGACGCTTCAGTGTACTGGTCTTGATTTCCGATGTGGAGGCAGCGAAGACAATGCTCTCGCCCTTCTTGATGTCCATCTCGAAGTAACCTGGCACGTAAAGATCCTCATTGGAAGCATAGCCACGCTCCTGCTCCTTAGGATATTCCACGCCACGATACCAATCGGGAGCGAAGACAAACTCATTCTTCTTGGAGAACTGCATATAGAGATCGGGATAACCTGCATACATACAAGTCTTGATTCCATTATCGACCATCGAATACTCACGAGAGGCAGTGCCGTTCTCATGCGTAAACTGACGAACGCTGCGGAAAGCAAGGAATGGACGGAAACGAAGTTTGGTAGCGGAATGACAATCCACCATGGTGTAACGGATCAAGATACGATCCTCATAATGCTGGAACACCACTTCCTTTTTCAGGATAACGCCACCTACACGATAAAGCGTCGTAGGCACCTTATCACAATCAAACTCACGGATGTACTTATGACCCATTGGACTGAAGTTATTGCCTTGGTACTTGTGCAATCCCAGGTTGAATTCAGCGCCATGCTGAATGACTGTTGGGTCGAGCGAACTCAGCAGCACATGGTTCTCATCGTCCAGTTCAGGAACGGGAACAACCAACAAGCCGTGATACTTTCGAGTATTACAGTCCACAATCGTAGAGCACGAATAAGCACCCGAACGGTTGGTTCTTAGCAACTCCTTCGGCAATGACTCTTGAAGATTAGTCATCAGGGCCTTTTCGAATTTTAGATAACTCATAGATCTACATTAAGGTTTTAATATTTTTAGATTCGTTATTGTGCTTTCAAAGGTAAGGAAAAAAAGTGAAACCGCAAAGTTTTTGGGCAAAGTTTTTCAGAAAAAGCCTAGATTTAATGTTTTATAAGCATTTATCCACCCAAATTGATGCTTTTTCGCTTGTTTTTTAAACGAGAGAAGTCAGCTTGCCCTACCCTCTCATGATATCTGCAAGCCGACTTCTTACATCAATTTAATGATAAGTTCTATTGTGGTATCAAGAAGTTGACTACCTCTTGTTCCACAGTGATCCGATAAGGACCTTTAGGTGTATTCATCAATCTGCCATCCACGCCTATCATGGCATGTGCCGCCTCTTCCACCACCACCTCTTGGGTACGGTAAGGATGCACGCTCTTATGGTTGAGGAACTTTCCCTTCACGAAGAGATAGATGCCCTCGAAGAGTTGCGTCATCTCTGGATGATAGACCACCGACACATCCAGCAATCCGTTGTATGGAACGGCATTAGGGGTTTGACCATAGCCTGTGGCATTTCCTATGCACATGGTCATCACCTTGCGCTTGATGACATCAGAATTAATCTTGATGTTCATGCGATAATCGAGGCGTTGGAATATCATCAGCACAAATGAGAAGATGAATGAAAGTGTACGAGAGCCAAACACATGATGGGTCTTGCGACGGAGATTCATGATAGAGGCGATGAGTCCCACATTGACACAGTTGAGAAAATAGCGATGGCATTTCTCACCTTTCTTATTGGTATAGCGTATGCAGCCTAAGTCTATCTTTCTGACACGGCGCTTCAACAACCATTGTATGGTCTGCTCATAGTTGCTATCGTCAAAGCCCCAGAAATAGGCAAAGTCGTTCATCAAACCATTCGGGATAATACCCAATGCTATCTCGTCACGCACACTTTTCTCCACCTGCATCAAGCAGTTGACCGCATCGTTCAAGGCTGAGTCACCTCCGACAATGACTATCGTCTTGTAGCCATTGTTGATGAACATCTTGACCAGTCGCTCCACGCTGTTCTGGTTCTCACTCTGCACGAAGTCATAATCGACATGATTTTGGCGCAAGGCCTTTTCTATTTTAGCCCAACGCTTATCGCTTCCCCATCCTCCTCTCGGACAATAGAGCAAGCCCCACTTGTTCTCATTTACTGCCACGGCGAAAATAAATTATAAATCATAAATATTAAATAACAAATAGGCCTACGCCATTAGATGCTATTGAATTCTTCACTCTTCGTTCTTCACTCTTCACTCATCAACGTGAGTACTTGCTCCACCTTCTGCTCCATCGGTTGAAGAGCATCTACCCAATGGATGGTGAAACCTCGGCGTTCCATACCTCGGAACCAAGTCATCTGACGTTTGGCAAACTGATGGATGGCGATTTCCAAACCTCTCACCATCTCCTCGTAGGTTGTCTTGCCAATGACGTATTCTGTGATAAACTTGTATTCTAAGCCATAATAGATGAGGTTTTCGGCAGGAATTCCGCTGTCCAATGTTAACGGCAGGAATGCCGCTGTCCAAGAGTCCCTTGATTTCATCCACCATTCCTTCCTCTAAACGCTGATGAAGTCGGCGTGTGATTTTCTCTCGGCGTGCATCACGGTCGATGTTGACACCGATGATGAGCGAATCGACAGCCGGCAACTCTCGTTCGGGCATCGGATGCTCCAAGTTGTAGGATTCTATCTCGATGGCACGTATCGCTCGCTGTGCAGTATCTACATCTGTGCGATTGTGCATATTGCTGCCCGTCTTTGCCTTCAAGTCCTTCAACATCACGGTCAGTTCTTCCAAAGACTTGCCTTCCAACTGCTTACGCAATTCAGGATTCTGAGGGACAGGAGACAGATGATAGCCTTTCAGTACAGATTCAATATAGAGTCCTGTGCCTCCACACAATATCGGGAGCACATGGCGACGCTGGATGTCTTGATAGGCATCATAGAAATCTTGCTGATATTGAAAGAGATTGTACTTGGTTCCTGGCTCGCAGATGTCTATCAAATGATAGGGAATCACTTTGTCAGTCACGGTATAGTCTGCCAAATCCTTACCAGTACCAATGTCCATACCACGATACACTTGACGGCTATCGGCACTGATAATCTCAGCCCCCACAGTTGTCCCACCCCAAGAAGACGCATCCATCGCATCAATCTTGGCAGCAAGGGCAGCGGCAAGACTTGTTTTTCCACTTGCCGTAGGTCCCAGTATGGTTATCATAGAATGTTTCATAGCGCAAAGATACGGCAAAATAAGGAAAGAACAAAATAAAAAGAAAGAAAAATAGACTTTTGCCCCAAAAAGAGTAAGAACACGGGCAAGATAGCTAGGTACAGAAACAAAAAAGCCGCCCAGCATTGAAAAAATGCTGGACGACCATATACTTAATCGTTAAGAGGCAACGAATTAACCGTTGTGCTTCTTCATGATCTTGATCAACTCAACAACCTTGTGTGAGTAACCAATCTCGTTGTCATACCAAGAAACAACTTTAACGAAGTTGTCTGTCAAGTAAACACCTGCGTTAGCGTCGA
>FR893304.1:0-41260 GCA_000436035.1 Prevotella sp. CAG:732
GGCGTTGCTCCATCCCTTGGTGTTGCGGAGGATGAGGTGAACGCCCTCGATGCTCTGTGCGGTGACCTTGGATGCCGTCTCCTCACCACGAGAGCTCATGCCGAGCGAGAAGAGACCGAGGTCGGAGAAGCGGACGCTCTTGCCGTCGAGGATGAGTTCCTGGAGGCAGTCGAGGGTGTCCATCAGAACGCCGTGGACGGTGCCTCGAGAGTAAGGCGAGTTGTGCTCGGCGATGTGGGTCACGAAGTCCTCAAACTCCATGGTGCGGTCCTGCACTGCGGTGGCATAGTACTTCTTCTTGCCAGCGTCCTTGCCTACTTGTGGAGTGCGCTCCACCTTACGATACTTCAAAGTTCCTTTTACAGTCATAATCGTTAGTTTTTTAAAGGGGGTTAATACTAAATTATAAATTATAAATGATAAATGACTAAAGTTTCGCAAGTGAATAAATATCAACTACTTTAGTAAATGATAAAAGTACAAATTTATTATTTATTCATTATTATTTCTCATTTGATTACAGGTGCAAAGGTACTGCTTTTTTCGCCAAACACCAAAAATGGGCTTGCACTTATCTGCAAAAATCTGTTAACACGACGAAGTTTTTGTGTTAATAAATCTAACTCGTAGTTTTGCGCTGGGCGAGACATATTTTTGTATCTTCGAAGTCATAGAGTTGAGTCCAAAAATCAATGACAGTTATGACAATTACAGTTATGACAGTTTTCAAAAACCAAATTTTTCAATCCTTGATAGAAAGTATATTATATATTAATAAATATATTAATATATAATATAAAATATTTGCTTACAAATCATAACCTCCAAAAACACGTATTTTCAAAACAAAACTGTCATAACTGTAATTGTCATAACTGTCATTGCAAAAATGTCTCGTTTTTACTTGATGATGCGATAGTAGTCTTCCTTGCGTGGCTTCACGGTGTGTGGATGTGCGGAAGCATAACCGAGCGACAAGGCTCCTACGCCCATCAATCCTTCTGGGAGATTCCAGTCTTTCATCAACTTCTTGCCCTCTTCGGTGGCAAACATAATGTCCTCACGATTGATCCAGCAAAATGTGACTATTGAACGAGCGTATGATGCTATCAGACAGCACGTTAACCTTAGCGATACCGTGAAATGCGGTATTGCTAGAAATGTTAAGAATCGATACGGTGAGAGTCCTAAGACTCAGATGGTTCAGATGCTCTTCGTCAACGAGAGCGGTGTCTATTCCCTCGTCTTCGGTTCGAAGCTCGAAAGTGCTCAGCGATTCAAGCTGCAGGTTCCAATAGGTGATGCGGAGCGAAGAGGCACAAGAGCACTTCCTCTACACATCATTGAACGAAACGGCGATACCCGAAGGTCGTTACCCACTAGTAATGACCAAGTCGATGCGCTTCAAGAAGTGGCTGTCGTTGATTCTCGGCGTGCCGGGCTTCTCCGGGGTTCGCATCCACGCAGGCAATACCGCCAAGGACACGCAAGGTTGCATCCTCGTGGGTGAAAATAAAAAAGTGGGCATGGTCGTGAACTCTCGCATCTGGCTTCAACGGACCCAAGGCTGCATACTCGTGGGTGAAAATATAAAAGTGGGCATGGTCGTGAACTCTCGCATCTGGCTTCAACGCCTCATCGTGAAGTTCATCCATGCTAGAGACAAGGACGAGGCGGTGTATATCACAATCGAATAAAAGGAAAGCCCAGCTTGCACTCCCCACAATGCAAGCTGGGCTATCTCGTCGCAAAGTACTTCCAGAGTGGTGCTGCCATCAAGCTCTGCCATACCTCGCCCCTCTGCAACATCCCCAAGACTTCCTCCCGTGTAAAGATTCTCACCTCCACATCCTCGCCCTTGTCGAGATGCTGTCCTGTCATGAGTTCCACGTCGGTAGCCAGGAAACAATGGGTCAGATTGGAATGCGTGCTGGGATTGGCAGAGATCGTCATCCACTCTTGCCACTCACCACCTCCAAAGCCAGTCTCTTCCAACAACTCTCGCTTGGCGGCAGCCATCGGTTCCTCGCCCTTCTCTATCACTCCGGCACACAACTCGTTCACCGTCTTGCCTATCGCATAACGATATTGGCGAACAAACACAAACTTACCTTCCTTCGTGATGGCGATGGTATTCACCCAGTCGGGATATTCCAACACATAATACTCGTCAATGATAGCGCCCGTAGGCAACTCCACCTGATCGACTCTTGCCGTGAGCCAAGGACGCTTGATGAGATATTTCTGGCTCAGCGTCTTCCATTCCATATTCTTGTCTGTCATTGCTTCTTGTTGCCTTTCATCTATGACATCACGCTCAATGTGAGCAGATTCGACCGCAAAAATAGCAAAATTATACGAAACGACAAAAAATATCGGAAGAAAAAGAATGCTATCCACATTTCCACCCTATTTTTTTGGATGTATCAAATAAAAGCACTAACTTTGCAAAAAATAGCAAGAAGATATGTCGATATTTAGCCTTTTCACTTCAAGGAAGCCTGATGTTTCTAAATATGCTTTCGTGGATACTGAAGTCGGAACAAAAGACCACAAGATTCACGACATAGGTGCATTGCGCTATGATGAAGCTACCTATCATGGTACTTCGAAGGATGAATTGGAAAGGTTTCTGCTGGAAGGAAAGGTTGAATTTGTCTGCGGTCACAATATCGTGCACCACGATGCGAAATATCTCTTTGGGCAACAGTCTTGGCATCTTGTTGACACCCTCTACCTTTCTCCTCTTTTGTTTTCTGAACGCCCTTACCACCGACTGGTCAAGGACGACAAATTGGTTTGTGACCAACTGAACAACCCTGTCAACGACTGCGAGAAAGCAAAAGACCTCTTGATGGACGAGATAGGAAGATGGAACCAACTTTCAAGGAATCAAAAGAAAATTTTCTCCTCACTCTTGTGCGACAAGGAGGAATTCAAAGGTTTCTTCATGATGGTGGAAGCCCCAGACAAAATGTCCTTATCCAAAACAGTCCAACTCATCAAGGAAGAATATGAGGGACGCATCTGTGGTCATGCCGACCTAGCTCCCCTCATTCAAGAACATCCTTGTGCCCTCGCTTACGCCTTGGCTCTGGTCAACACGACCGACCACCGTTCCATCACACCGGCTTGGGTACTCTACAATTTCCCTGAGGTAGAGCATATCATCAAAATCCTACGCCATCACAGATGTACAGAAGGATGTGCATATTGCAACCAAGCATTTGACGTTCACCACAACCTCAAACGCTTCTTTGGTTACGATTCCTTCCGTACCTACAATGGTGAACCACTCCAAGAAAATGCTGCAAAAGCTGCCGTGGAGGACAAGTCGCTGCTGGCCATATTTCCGACAGGAGGTGGCAAATCGCTTACATTCCAATTGCCTGCCCTCATGGCAGGTAATTCCGTACACGGACTTACCGTTGTCATCTCTCCCTTGCAATCGCTGATGAAAGACCAAGTGGATAATCTCGCCCAACGAGGCATTGCCGATGCCGTCACCATCAATGGCTTACTCGACCCCATCACTCGTTCACTCGCCATCGAAAGAGTGATGAATGGAGATGCCACATTATTGTATATTGCACCAGAAATGCTACGCTCCAAAACCATTGAAAAGATTTTGATGGGGCGACATATTGTGAGATTTGTCATTGACGAGGCTCACTGCTTCTCTGCATGGGGACAAGACTTCCGAGTTGATTATCTTTACATAGGCAAATTCATCAAGAAATATCAAGAACGAAAGTTTGGAAATACAAAGATACCCGTATCTTGCTTCACAGCCACTGCCAAGCAAAAGGTAGTGCAAGACATCTGTGACTATTTCAAGAAATGGCTCAACATCGACCTAGAATTGTTTGCCTCATCGGCAGAAAGAACCAATCTGCAATATTCTGTCATCCATGTTGAGAAAGAAGAAGAAAAATATCCCAAATTGCGTTCACTTATTGAGGCTGCCAACTGTCCTGCCATCGTCTATGTTTCTCGTACCAAGCGCACCAAAGAGCTTGCCTTCAAACTGAGCCGTGATGGGATGAGAGCCCTGCCATACAACGGCAAGATGGACTCTGACGAAAAGATAGCCAACCAAGATGCCTTCATGAATGGTCAAGTCAACATCATCGTTGCCACCTCTGCCTTTGGAATGGGTGTTGACAAGAGTGATGTGGGGCTGGTCGTACATTATGACATCTCCGACTCATTGGAAAACTACGTACAAGAGGCTGGTCGTGCTGGAAGAGACCCACACCTGAGTGCTAGATGCTATGTACTATATGGAGATGATGACCTCAACAAACACTTCATCTTACTCAACCAAACCAAACTGAGCATCAGCGAGATACAACAAGTATGGAAAGCCATCAAAGCGCTGACCAGACATCGTCAAAGAGTATATTGCTCTGCATTGGAAATCGCACGCCAAGCTGGTTGGGACGATTCCACCATCGACATGGAGACACGAGTACGCACAGCCCTATCTGCCTTGGAACAAAGTGGGTATATCGAGCGTGGCAACAATGTGCCACACGTATATGCCACTGGTATCACCGTGAAGAATATGGATGAAGCCAGGAAGCGCATCACCGAGTCTGCCTTGTTCGCAGAAGACGAGACAGAGAAAGCCGTACGCATCATCAAGTCATTGATCTCGCAAAAGAACATCGCCAAGGCACAAGACTCTGAAGCTGAATCCAGAATCGACTACCTTGCCGACATCTTGGGATTGAGCAAGAAGGAAATCATCTCTGCCGTGGAACGTATGCGACAGGAGGGAATACTTGCAGACACTCGTGACATTTCCGCTTACCTACAAGAAACGGGAGGCACACAGAAGAAGCCGTTGACCCTGTTGGAGCAATATGCCCAACTAGAGCGATATATCATCGAGCATATTCCAGAAGAATCACTTGCCATCACCTACAAACAATTCAATGATGACGCTGTGAATGAAGGGATTACGACATCCAACGAGAAGCGTATTCGAACATTGCTCTATTTCTTGATTGTCAAAGGCTATATTCGCAAGCAACAAGACGACACCCGCAATGTCATCCTAACTCGCCAAACAGACATGGACGCTACCCTCCATCGCCTGGAGAGAAGAATCGACATTTGTCGTTTCTCCATAGAGTGGCTTTATGCTTTGACATCGACCAACAACAACGATGACAAGGAAGGTGCCGTGCAATTCTCCATCATCGAACTGCTCAACGCCATCAAGGCTAAAAATCAAGGACTTTTCTCCAACTTTTCAGAGATGAGCCTCGAAGAAGTAGAAGAAGCCTTGTTGTATCTCTCACAAATCGGTGCCCTGAAACTCGAAGGCGGATTTTTGGTGCTTTACAATGCCATGGACATCCAACGTCTGAAGGACAACCGACTGAGGTACAAGCAGGAAGAATATCGTATGCTCAATGAATTTTACAAGCAGAAAATGCAACAAATTCATATCGTGGGCGAATACGCCAACTTGATGGTGAAGAACTATCAGGAAGCCTTGCAATATGTGCAAGATTATTTCTTGATGGATTACCAGCGATTCATTGCCAAATACTTCAAGGGGGAGCGTGTGAAAGACATCGAGCGAAATGTGACACCTGCGAAATACAAACAAATCTTTGGTGAACTTTCTGACTGCCAAAAAGAAATCTTGCAAGACAAGGAGTCTCGTTGTATCGTGGTAGCAGCAGGTCCCGGAAGTGGCAAGACGAGAGTTCTCGTCCACAAACTTGCGTCTCTACTTCTACTCGAAGATGTAAAGCATGAGCAGTTGTTGATGCTCACCTTCTCTCGTTCCGCAGCAACTGAGTTTAAACAACGATTGAGGAAGTTGGTAGGCGACGCTGCCAACTATGTCGAAATCAAGACTTTCCACTCCTATTGCTTTGACCTATTGGGAAGAATTGGCAACCTTGAAGATGCTGTAGGTGTCGTAAGAAAAGCTTCCGAGATGATTCTATCCGATGAGGTAGAGCCTAACCGGATAAGCAAGACCGTGCTAGTCATCGACGAAGCTCAAGACATGAGTGCCGATGAATTTGCATTGGTTTCGGCATTGATGGAAAAGAATGAAGAAATGCGTGTTATCGCCGTGGGAGACGATGACCAAAACATCTATGAGTTCCGAGGCTCCAGCTCTGAATATTTACGGGACTTGTGCCATTTGCCAGAAAGCCGATTCATCGAAATGACTGAGAACTATCGCAGTGACAAGCACATCGTGGATGCTGCCAATCAATTTGCCCTCAAAATCAGACAACGAATGAAGCAGCAACCGATTGTCTCCATGAGCCAAGAGAATGGCATCGTCAGAGTGATAAAACATCCTGTTTTATTGGCTCAAGAAGGACATTGCATCAACTTCATGTATCAGCCTATCGCAGAGGACATTATCTCAGCTCATCTTAAGAATTCATCAACATGTGTCCTCACTCAAACAAACGAAGAGGCTCTCAACATGCTATCCCTACTCCACAGAAATGGTATCAAGGCAAAACTTGTACAGTCGATGGATGGCATGCGATTCTGCAACATGGCTGAAACTCGCTATTTTATGAAACAAATCGAGCAAGCGGCACAAGAAACCAAGTCGCCCATCATCTCCGAAAACTGTTGGAAGACTGCCAAGGACAAGACTTTCGCAAAGTACCTCCATAGCCTAAGTTTAGAGTATCTGAAACGATGCTTGCTCGTCTTTGAGCAAAACTATCAAGCGAAATATGAGACCGACCTCAAGGAGTTTATCTTCGAGTCGTCGGTGGAAGATTTTTGTGATGTTTCCAATGCCGAAGTGGTGGTGAGCACCATCCATAAGGCAAAGGGACGAGAGTTTGACAACGCTTATTTGCTCATCGATGATTCCAAGAAGCCGACAGACGAGGTATTACGCAGTTATTACGTGGCTATGACTCGTGCCAAGCATCAACTCACGATTCACACACAGGGGACATTTTTCGATGGGATTCAAGCTGACCAGCACCTATATGACCCAAAGGAATATGAAATGCCTAGGGAAATCACGCTACAGTTGACCCACAAGGATATATACTTGAATTTTTCCAAACCCTACAAGCGTGAAATACTTTCCTTGGAGAGTGGCTATTCGCTTGGTTATCATGACTTTTGCCTCTGCATTCCTTCAACCGGAAGAGATATTGCCATGTTATCGTCAACCAAGCAAAACGAGTTGAAAAATTGGGAAGCAAAAGGCTACAAAGTAACGAACGCCAAGGTTCGCTTTATCGTGGCATGGAAGCCGAAAGATGCTCCTAAAGATGAGAAGGAATCCGCCATTCCACTCATCGACTTGACAATGACTAGAAAAATATAAAAAAAATGAATATCTATACAACACCAACACATGACGAGTTCTTCAAATATGCACAGCAGCACGGATGGGCTGATTGGGCTGAAGAACTTTGGGAAGAAATGAATCGCACCAATTGGCTTAAGAACAATGGTACTATTCCTAAAAACTGGCAGACAATAGTTAATGTCAGAAACGGTGCTCTTATGAACAAACTTGGCGTTTCTATCAACAAAAGCGATGTTTGTTATCGAAGAACAAGAAAATACCCAACCACCCCAACAGAAGATTTTAAAGAAGACGAAGAATTTCCAGAAAGTGACTTGCATTACGTTTGCTACACAGATGGAAGTTGCGATAATATATCAGAAGAACATGCTGGCGGTGCAGCATACATTATTCTTAAAAATGGAAAAATTATAAAGGAAAAAAATCATGGGCAATTACATACGACTAACAATCGAATGGAACTACTTGCAATTATAAGTGCAGTCAATTCTTGTCCTCCTGGTGCTTTTGTTGATATATATACAGATAGTCAATATTGCATATTAGTTCTATCAAACCAAAAGCTGCCAAAGAAGAACCCTGATCTTTATAAATTATACGTAAAATGTTCTGCTCAATTAGCAGGAATACGCTTCCATTGGGTAAAAGGACATAATGGAAATAAATACAACGAACAAGTTGACGAACTTGCATATGGGGCATATTGCGACATTTGTGACTTGCACAACATTACCAAGAACCCAAGACATTAACAACAAAAATCATCTACATATGTAGCCATTATCAAAATATGGCTACATATGTAAACCATTTATTCTTCTTATCTACTTATTTCACTTTCCAACCATCCACAGTACCAGTCTCTGAAGAGAAATTGCAGCCTATCTTAGTTTCGACAACGCCAAATATTCGGGACTTTTTTTTGATATGTCTCATATCTTTTCCCGAAAACTTTTGGTAATTGGCAAATTTCAGAGTACCTTTGCACCCGAAATTGAAAACTGATGAAGATTATGAACTTAAAATCAATAGGAAATAAAATCAAGGGGACACCGACGATGACCGAGGGTACGGTGTATTCGATGCTCATCATCTGCAGCATCTCGCACTTCCTCAACGACATGATTCAGTCGATCATCCCTTCCATCTACCCTATCATCAAGGATGAATACGGATTCACGTTTGCACAAATCGGCATCATCACGCTGATTTTCCAGATGACTTCCTCCATCCTCCAACCCTTCACGGGACTCTACGCCGACAAGCATCCTCGACCATACGCCCTTTCCGTTGGCATGTGCTTCACGCTGATAGGCTTGGTGTTGCTCGCCTTCGCCGAGAACTACCTCTTGATTCTCCTGGCAGTGAGCATCGTGGGACTGGGTTCTTCCGTCTTCCACCCTACTGCCTCTCGTGTGGCGCAGATGGCTTCGGGAGGCAAGAAGAGTTTGGCACAATCCATCTTCCAGGTGGGAGGCAACGGCGGTGCTGCCATCGGTCCGTTGCTTGCCGCCATCATCATCCTTCCATTCGGTCAGCACGCCATCTCATGGTTTGCCATCGCCGCCCTCATCGCTGCCCTCATCATGATTCGATTGGGCGCTTGGTACAAGGCGAGACTTGCCTACGTGGTCAACCATCCACAGAAGCAACCATTGCTCAACCACGACATCTCGAAAGCGGCGAAATACGGGGCTTTGCTGATTCTCGTCTTGTTGGTATTCTCGAAATACTTTTATACCGCCTGCATCACGAGTTACTTCACTTTCTTCCTGATAGACAAGTTTGACATCTCGATTCAGGCATCGCAGCTCTGCCTCTTTGTCTTCCTCGCCGCCTTTGCCATCGGAACAGTGGCAGGAGGTATGTTGGGCGACAAGTTTGGCAGAAAGTATGTCATCTGGTTCTCCATCCTCGGCTCGGCTCCCTTCGCCCTCATCATGCCGTTTGCCAACCTTACTTGGACGATTATCTGCACCTTCTTATCAGGTTTGATTATTGCTTCAGCATTCTCGTCTATCGTAGTGTATGCCACCGACTTAATGCCAGACAAGGTGGGACTGATAGCTGGTATTTTCTTCGGACTGATGTTTGGCTTGGGTGGTCTTGGCTCCGCCTTCTTCGGATGGCTTGCCGACAAGACGAGCATCGAGTTCATCTTCCAGGTGAGTGCCTTCCTGCCATTGCTGGGCATCATCGCTGGTTTCCTGCCGAACACACAAAAAACTAAGAAATAGACAGTTGAACCTTTTATCATTTTACTTCACATTTTCCACATTGCGATACCCCTATCAATCCGTACCAACGGAAGACGGCTCCACCAAAGACACCCATCATAAAGATGGATGATTTACTCCGCTTATACATACGTAAACATTTTATCAATCGTCAATATTTCAAAGCACTACAGAGCATTTACTCCCTAACTAGGAAAAAATTCACGCCTAGTTAGGGAGAAATTTCTACCTAGTTAGGTATAAATCAAAGTGGGGTAAGGAGAGAGAAATGCCCTCCTTACCCCACTTTTTGCATTGTCAATAAAATTCTAACAAGAAGTCCTAGAACTTCTTAAACTTCAGCCTTACGGTCTTAGATTTCAATATCATCTTACTTCCGCTCAAAGCCTCTTTCTTGAAACCTTCTGGAAGGGCATTAATGCCATAATGCTGCAAGTCATCAGACAACTCATCCACAGGGATGTCGCCTCCTTCCTCTCCCTGGTCTTGATGCCAATGGTTCTTATATACCTGGGTAATCTTCAAACTATCGCCAGTCTGCTCAAAACGGAAATAGAACTTCTCTCGATTTGTGTCGGTTTCCTTCACTGCTATCAACTTATGTTCGACGCCCCAGAAGACATAGCGCTGGGAGAAATCCTCGGTCTTGCCGGTAGCCAAGGTATCCACGCTCTCCAAATGCCAAAAACCATCGAGGTCGCCATTGTCGCTCGACTCCAAGGTACAGGAGGAAAACATCAAGGCACTTGTCATCCACGCAAGCATTACGAAGCAAAGTAACCTCGCCATATCTTTCACACGAAGTCGATCGCCAAAGTTCAGTCTTATCATTCTTTTCATATTCTCTTCATTGTATAGTTAAAAAATCCCCGACTTGCTTATGGTAAGTTGGAAACCTGCATTGTGACCCAACATTTTGTCGCTACCAAAATCCATGGCATAACCGCCACGCACCTGCCAATGACGAGGGAACTTGTAGGTGCCTTCCACAAGGAAGCTCACATTATGGTGGGGCTTGTTGAACGGGCCATTATATGTTCCCCATCCCTTCTGATAAGTGCCCAAGAGACGATAGTCGAAACGCTTGGAAGGCGAGCCATCAATGCCAAGATGGTAGGCGATGAAACGATTGTTGCGTATATAGAACACGCCATCCTCATTATATATCGGCGAACGATAGAGCGGATTGCCTATCACCTGCCCCCAATGCTGCCATCCCGGATAGATGCCATGGTTGTAGTAGTCGTCCATGCCAGCGAGATGGTCAGGAATATTCATCGTATGGTCGTGATTGTACGGACCGCTCTGGTACTTAGTATAGAGATATTCGAAGACGATGTCACGCAACCATCTGCCATATTTCAAGTTGACTTCCGCACCGAGCATGATGTCCTTGAGTTTGTAGCGATAGAAACGGCGCTTCTTGTGTTCCATCCACTCATCACCCTCACCATATCCATCGTAGTCGAGGAAGAAGAGCTGACTATGATCCTCGAAATAATGGTCGCCATAGATACCCAGGCGCCACGTATCGGCATCATAATTGATGCGGAACACCCAACTACCGAGCGTGTTACCAGCCACATTGGCATACATGCCGTCGGTGGCATCGGCTCCACCAGGGATGAAGGCATCCCACATACCTTTGAGTCCACCCTGTGTAGGCACTTGCTCCATCTTGTCACCCACCATACGGTAGGGTTTGCCGCCAAACTCATCCGCCATCTCCAGTCCCACTTCGAGACTCAGCGGACAGAAGGCATCCTCATTGCCTATCTTGAGGTATCCTGCCTTGCTATGGTAGAGTATATGGTCGGCATATTTCGACTTGCGCTGCGTGAACTCATGCTGCCAATTATCGTCGGTCATCATACCATAGGCGATGTGCCCCTTGATATGCAGCCAATGGTGGAGGATAGGAATCGTCCAATACTCCGGCAACGCCAATCGCACTTGTGGTACAGGTCGTGCATTGATACCAAGTGTTTGGCTACCACTGGAGAGTGTTTGGTTTTTCAGTTCCATCGGATACTGCTTAGCACCAGCGGTGAGCACACCATGAAGCCATCGTGCCTCCACGAAAGCTTGCTGCACCACCACATGACTGGTATAATTGACAGGCACGGCAACGTCCACGCCATATCCCACTCCCCACCGACGAGCAGAGTCGGTGGCTAGCGGACGGATGACGCTACCACGCAAATAACCATTGTTTTTGTCGAGCGAGCTAAGACCATACTTGTTGGCATTGAGCCACAATGGAGTCTTGCCCTTGGAGAAGGAACCTTGCATCTCTACCTGATAGTGCAAATCCTTGTCCAGTTCCAGTTTCCCTGCCTCAGCCCCCTCCTGCCAAGCATACTGGGCAGAGGCTGCGATAGGAAGAAGTAAAGCCCCTAGGGCGAAAAGATATTTCTTTGTTCGATTGTTCTGATTCATTGCATTGTTATATATATTAATGTATGATTCGCATTTGGTAGTGCAAATATAGCAAATAAATTCCGCTATTAACCAAGGTGTATCGATTAATTAACAGATATTAAAGGTTGAGGCTTTCATTTGCCCTATGCCGAACAAAGTTCATTCATTTCCTAGGGAAAAGGAAGGAAAAAGCAAGGATAGGGATTTTCCCTCCCACTTTAGGGAAAAACCTTTTCATTCCCCAGAAAATCGTCTTATCTTTGCACCGTGAACAAGAGAAAGCGATGATTCACATCTCATCACAGCTCCAAGATTCACAAATAGGACAAGAAGTATAACAGATAAAAAAATACAATTATGAAGAAGTTTATATTAGCCTTAGTAGCAATGGTCACGATGACCGTGACATCTGCTTCTGCAATGAGTTATGAGCAGGCTCGCCAGCAAGCTCTCTTCCTCACTGACAAGATGGCTTACGAGCTCAACTTGACCGATGACCAGTATGAGGCTGCTTACGAGACCAACCTCGACTATCTGATGAGTGTCAATACGGTAGATGACCTCTACGGAGTATATTGGCGCCAGCGCAACCTCGACTTGAGCTATATCCTCCTCGACTGGCAATATCGCTCATTCCTGAATGCCACATATTTCTACCGCCCTCTCTATTGGAACGCTGGATACTGGCACTTCGGCATCTACGCTCGCTACCCACACCGCAACTACTATTTCTTCGGACGCCCTCACTTCTACACCTCTTATTGTGGTGGTCATAGTTGGAGAATGAATGGTGGCAGAAGTTGGTACAACGGACGTCACTTCGGAGGTTCTCGCCCTGGTGGTCAGCCTAGAATGGGTATGCGTGATGGTTTCGATCGTGGGGACTTTGGTCGTGGTCAGAGTTTCGGCAACCAGACCCGTCGCCCTCAGATGAACAACAATCGTCCACAGATGAGCAATAGCCGTCCTCAGATGAATCGCTCTTTCGGCAATCGTGAGAGTAGCACCCGCACCACCGTCAACAATAATGGCAGCAGCTCCTTCGGAGGCAATCGTGGTGGTAGCTTTGGCAATATGAATCGCAGCAACAATAGCTTCAGCACCCCTAACCGTAGCAGCTTCGGTGGTAGCACAAACCGCACCACATCTGCTCCAGCCAAGAGTTTCACTCCTCGCTCTACCCCTAGCAACTCCAGTTCTTTCGGTAGTGGAAGCCGCTCTTCATTCGGCGGCAATCGTAGTGGAAGCAGCTTTGGAGGTGGTTCTCATAGCAGCGGTAGCTTCGGAGGCGGTTTCCACAGCAATGGTGGTGGTAGCTTCGGAGGTCGCAGATAAAAATGATAAAGCATATTACTCAATAAATAAGTGAAAAGTTCCAAATTAGAGAGTTATAAAAATAGAAGAAAACTGAAGAGTTATAAAACAACAGAAAACTGAAGAGTTATAAAAAGCTTTTAAAGAGTTATAGAAAACAAGGCGAAACGATTGGTTTTAAAGATAGAAAATTAAAGAGTTAAAACAAAAACATCCCTCTTTTCCAAGCGTGGAAAAGAGGGATGTTTGCGAAACATAAATCACGATTATTATGCAAAGTTAGCTCCAATCTTCATACCAGATACAAAATCGAGCAAATCAGCTGGGTGGCAAATACATAGATGACAAAGAGAGGTGCTGCGCTCTCGATACCCGACGTGAGCATTCGAAAGACTCCCTCTACCCCCTTCACCCTACCGCTGATCAAAGCGAAGCTGCAACAAGCGAACGTGACGGAAAAGGCACAATAGGGAATGATGCTCTGCGAGAAACTACTCGGCAACAAGCCACCCATCACATTGAGCAAGATGGCATGAGGCAACATCGTGAGCGCCAACATGACCAGCACCGCCAATGTCAACTCAAACATCGTCACTCCCATCGCAAATCGTTGTCGATACTCTCGCCTATCATATTCCCTGATATGGCTCTGCCGATAAGCACCCCATGCGATGCTACACACCAAGAGCCACACCAAGACGGGCGAAGCCAAATTGGTCTGAAACTTACCAAAAAACCATCTTACTCCCTCCGCACTCAGAAAAGAGCGGGTGAAATCCTCAGGCCACGCAGCCGTGAGGAGCCACGCCGTCAGCATGATTCCGATCTGGGCTAGACCCAATGCCAAGGCTACATAGGCAAGAACTTTCTGTCGATTTGCCATGATATTACTCATCATCTATCATTTTGTATTTATTCCTCATCAGGCTCCAAGTTGTCGATGTCAAGGATGCGAAGTTCACAAGCACGCACCACCAGTCGAGTGGCATTTATACCCATGCCATTGTTGCCATCAGGGAAAAGTTTCTGCACGAGTTCGTTCTGTCGTTTCTCCAAACTCTTCACACCGAAAGGCATGCCACGAAGGTTGGTAATCTGCTCCTTGGTGTAACCGAGCGCCAAGTGACGGAGGAATCGCTCGTCGTACTCGTCTATCTCATAGTTGACCAATGCTTCCTGGCGCATCAACTGACTATTGACGCTACGCTTGAATCGTTCCACTATTTTCTGGAGAATTGGCTGATTGAACACCATCTTCTTGCCACTGAGACAAGAAGCCACATCGCCACGAGTCAAGAGTTCGCCGCTCTTGAGGATGATACCATCACAACCAGCATCAAGCACATCGACCCAGAGTTTCTCATTGAGAATCTCACCGGTGAAGATGAGTACCTTCACATCAGGATATTGCTCCTTGGTATATCGGCAAATCTCCACACCCACAGTAGTAGAGCCGCCCAGTCCGAGGTCTAGCAAAACGAGATCAGGCAATTGCTGCTTGATGAGTTTCCAGTAAGCCACCTCGTTCTCAGCAGTACCGATAATCTCAGCCTCCGGAATATCGTTTTTGAAAATACCCTCCGTACCCTTCAGTTCCAATGGTACGTCTTCTACGATGATTACTTTAAAGTTGTCCATATTACTAGTGATTATTATTTTCTTTGTTTCAAATTTCTAAAACACAAACATATTACTTCAGCATATTCTTTGGCAAGACTATGCGGATGATGACCATTCCATCTTCGGAAAGTTCTGCCTGAATGCCGGAGCCACGTCGATTAGTCACCTCCCCTATCTCTCTCACGATCTGTCGGCAGAGCAAGAAGTCGAGGTTGCGAGTGAGCGGTGTGAAGAGCAGACGGCACTCCTCGGCGGTGAATTTCGTATCCGCCAATCGGATGATATAATGAGAATAGACGGAATCACGACTGCCCTTTATTTGATGATTGGCAAACGTCATCTGCCCATCCTGAGCGGTCACCGCCGCCGAAGCAAGCCCATCCGATACAGGCACCGCTGGAGCAGGCCCATCCGACAAATGCTCCTCTTCCCATACAAATTTCTTCTCACCTGTCGCTTTTCTCAACAAGGAGAGCAGATGAGGCAACATCTCCCTGTCATATCGGATATATTCCTCCACGATCTCCATCGCCTGGGCACTGAGCATCGTGTAAAGTTCCTTGTAGTAACCTACCAGTTCCTGGAGCGACAAGACATCGTCGGCATCGGTTGCTATCAACTGGCGAATGCGAGATGGATAATACATCGTCTCATGCTTGAGCGTTGAAAGACAGTTGTCAAGCACCAAGTTGGAAACATGCAACTTGTCATTCTCATACTTCACACGATGTATCTCATCTTCCAACATCTGCTTGTCGGCAAGCTTTCCAGCCGATACCTCCTGCGCCCTTTGCAGTTCTGCCTCGATTTCCTCAACCACTCCGTCGAGTCGCTCCCATACATGGGATGTCACCGATTTCTTCGCCCACATCTCCTTGATTCTCTTCATCTTCTCCGAGACATCCAAGTCGCTGAGCAAAAGTTGATTGATGGCATTGATGCGCTCCACGGCATAGCGATAACGTACCACATGGCGATAATAGAGCAGATAGTAAGCTATCGGCAACTGCAAGAGCAAGAGTGAAAGCAAGATGATGGCCACCATCTTCGAGTTCTCAGAAGTCTGCATCGTACGCACATAATCAGGCAACGTGCTATCGGCACTTCGCTCTCGGAAGAGTTGGGTATAAACCTTGTTGTTGCTGTTGTAGAGTTGCCACTTATGGAGTGCGAGTGCAGCCACGGCGCTCTCATTGCGCAAGTCGAGTATCACATTGTAATTGGTCTTCACACTATCCTCAAACCATTTGATTTCCGCCGCATCAGCCACATTTGGATTGCGCACCATCAAGCATTTGCTACCAGGGTGAAGGCTAAGATAATGGCGATTGAGATAGTAGATGGAGGAATCGGCGAAAGCCAAGGTTCGTGCATAGGTACCGGCGATATTGCTGAAGTAAGCACTATCGGCGAAGTCATCGGCACGCTGCAAGTCGGCAGAAGAGAGGTTGACATTTGGCTGATGACTGTGCTGCAAGGATGAGGCTTTTTGGGATGATGCACCCAGGGTTGCCCCCATGAAGAAAACCATCGCTGCCAGCACTCGGCTCACGCCCTTAGGCAATCGGAAACGGAACACGCTCCCCTTGCCCACCTCGCTCTCACAAGTGATTTGGCAGACAGAGAAGATACTGCTCACCTTCTTGTATTTCTCGATGATTCCCTTGCAGTTGAGCAAACCGAAGCCATGTCCACCCGTATAGGTTCGATCGAAGACATGGGCGAGTTGCTCCTCGTCCATTCCCTTACCTGTGTCGGCGATGCTCACCTCCACACAATTCTCCAGCACCTCAGCACTCACCATCACCTTGCCACCTTCTGGCGTAAACTTTCGAGCGTTGTCGGCGATGGTATTAATCATGAAGAGTGTGAGCGTACGGTCGGCCTTCACCTGGGCGGTGGTAGGCTGTACATCCAGTTGGATGCCCTTCATCAGAAATCCCATCTTACCCTTCTGCACGATGTCGAAGAGGGGCTGAAGAGGGAAGCTGACGATGCGAAGGCTCAATGCTCCTTGTCGCATCTGAATCCACTCGGTCAGTATCTGATTGTATTGATTGATCTTGTCGGTCAGTTCGGCGATATACTGGTAGCGTTCTTGTTTCACCTCGTCAGAGTCCTTGCCCTCTACGAGTCTATCCACCTCGTGTATCATTCGGTCGATGAATGGCGTAATACTATTGACGAGCGATACCTTGGCACGCTGCTCCAAGTTACGTCGCTTATTGTCGGAGAGGTGCAGACGAGCCATCTGCAACTCTTCATCTAGTTCTTCATATTCATCGTTTATCTCATTGACATGTTGCTCGTTACGTTGTTTCCATTCTTTCAAAGGTTCAAGCAGATTCGTCACAGGGTTCGCCTGGATTTTCCTACGTCTCATTCGGTCGAAGATATAGAGCAAGAAGACCACTAAGACGATCATGGCAATGACGGCGACGATCATGGCATTGAGTTGCAAAGCATTCTCATCGAGCAAGGCGGCACGTGCCTCCAATTGTCGGTCTTGTCTCGTCTGCTCCTGCAGGTCGAGATAGATGTTACGATTGTAGTCGCTCTTCTGCTTGTCATTGAGAGCAGAATAAACCATACAAAGGCGCTCATAGATGGAAGCCACTAGGTCGGGAGCCTTCTCCACCTCCTTGTTGGTTTCCAATGCCTTAATAAGACAATTGCCCGCCATATTATAATCCTTGATGGCAAAATAGCATTCCGCTAACGTACGATAAGCACCTGCTATCTGATAGACATCACCATAAGAAAGGAAAATATTGAGCGCACGTTGCGCCAAGTTACCAGCCAAGAGCGAATCCGGCATCTGCTCAGAGTTGAGATACTGGATAGCTGGCAAATTGTTCTTGATGAGGAAATCACGGATGGCAGGTCGTTGCAGATGCTCGCTGATAGCTTGCAGCGCATTGGCTTGCCAATAAGGGTAGCCCGAACCCGTGGAAGCCAACATATAGCACTGCACGAGATAGTCGAACTCGGTTTGCGCTATCTGCTGGGCGGTTCCCTTGGTGATGGCACCACCCGAACCAAAATAGTATAAGTAGTTGAGATATTGCGCCGTATCATTCTCCAGGGCATCGGCATCAATATCATTGAGAGCTTTCATCATAGGTTCGTCCAATCCTACATAATAAAAATAGGTAGCATCGACGATGTCGAACTCGCTCTGTGCATAGATGGCACGGCGGCGTTCACGAGCAGGCAAATTAGCCGCCTCCTCGTTCAATCGGCGCAAGCGAGCCATGGCACGCTCACGATAGGTATAAAAATCCTTGTTGTGAGATTCTCGTTGACAGATACGCATGTGTTGCACATCGGCAATGAGAAGCTCCAGTTGGTTGTTGCTTTTCTCCTCTACCAGGTCGAGCCACTTCTGCGCCGCCTGATAGTTCATCTTAGCCATCTCCACGAAGGCTAGGTTATTGTAAGCCTCGGCGTATCCTATCCCATAATCATCCGATAGGCGTAAAGCTTTCTCAGCATATACTTTGGCTGAGTCGAGGTTTCTATAGTGATAAGCATAAGAAAGGTTGTTCAACCTATCCACCTCCTCCTTGTGCGAGGGGCGACAAGCCGAAAAGAACAGCAGCGCTATCATCAAAGAGGTGATAGCGCTGCCGAAATGATTGATATTTAATGTACTTTTCTTCATTAAGCGCGAGCCTTGGCAATATAGCCGAGAGCTTCCTGGCACTTAGCGGTGATGGCAGCCCAGTCACCAGCAGCTACTACATCCTTAGGGAAGAGCTTAGAGCCCATACCTACACAGAGAACACCAGCCTTGATCCACGGAGTCAAGTTCTCCTCTGTTGGCTCTACCGCACCTGTTACCATGATGTTGCTCCAACGGAGAGGTGCCATTACGTTCTTCACGAATGAAGGACCCCCTACGTTACCTGCAGGGAATACCTTTGTGACATCACAACCAGCAGCCTGGGCATTGTTGATCTCTGTTACTGAACCACAACCTGGAGAATAAGGAACCAAGCGACGGTTACATACAGGAGCAATCTCTGGGTTGAAGTTAGGACCTACGATGAAGTTGGCACCCAACTGGAGGTACAAAGCAGCAGTACCAGCGTCGATGACTGTACCTGCACCGAGGATCATCTCTGGGCACTCCTTGTCAGCCCACTTTACAAGCTCACCGAAGATCTCATGAGCGAAGTCGCCACGGTTAGTAAACTCGAATACACGTACGCCGCCCTCATAGCAAGCCTTGATGACGTTCTTGCAAATCTCAACGTCCTTATTGAAGAATACAGGCACCATACCAGTCTCTTTCATGGCTGCCATGACCTGCATTTTGCTAAATTTTGCCATTTAAAATTTATAATTTATAATTTATCCTTTATAATTTAAAACTTATCTCTGTACACGACCATTTGCGTTACCACCAGCAAGGCTCTCTACCTCGTCAGCAGATACCAAGTTGAAGTCGCCTGGGATAGTGTGCTTCAAGGCAGAAGCAGCTACAGCGAACTCCAATGCCTCAGCCTGATTAGGCTTGGTCAAAAGACCGTGGATCAAACCACCAGAGAAAGAGTCACCACCACCTACGCGGTCGATGATTGGGTTGATGTCGTAGTGCTTGCTCTGATAGAACTCCTTGCCATCATAGATGAGAGCCTTCCATCCATTGTGTGTAGCAGAAAGAGACTCACGGAGAGTAGAAACGACATACTTGAAGCCAAACTCCTTCATCATGCCCTGGAAGATTCCATAATATCCCTCAGCGTCGGTCTTACCTCCCTCTACGTCAGCGTCTGGCTTGAAGCCCAAGCAGAGTTGAGCATCCTCCTCGTTACCGATGCAAACGTCAACATACTGCATCAAAGGACGCATCACTGAGATAGCCTTCTCTGATGTCCAAAGCTTCTTGCGGAAGTTGAGGTCAACAGATACGGTGACACCATGACGCTTAGCAGCCTCGCAAGCCAACTTGGTCAACTCGGCAGCCTTGTCGCTGATGGCAGGAGTGATACCGCTCCAGTGGAACCACTGAGCACCCTCCATGATAGCGTCGAAGTCGAAGTCTGAAGGATCAGCCTCAGCGATAGAGCTGTGAGCACGGTCATAGATAACCTTGGATGGACGCATAGAAGCACCTGTCTCTGCATAATAAAGACCTACACGGTCACCGCCACGAGCGATGAAGTCGGTGTTGACACCATAACGACGAAGGGCGTTGACAGCAATCTGACCGATCTCGTGCTTAGGCAACTTAGATACGAAATATGCCTCGTGACCATAGTTAGCCACACTAACAGCTACGTTAGCCTCACCACCACCAGGGATGATGCGGAATGAGTCACTCTGAATGAAGCGATCGTTGCCTTCTGGAGACAAGCGAAGCATAATCTCACCTAATGTTACAATTTTTGCCATGTTTTGAATTGTTTTAAATTTGTTTCTTTATAGTTGTTCTTTCAATTGGATTTCCAATTATCGGGGCAAAAATAATCATAATTTCTCGAATAACGAAAGAAAATCTCACTTTTTTTTGTTTTTCGTGCAAAAAAGTGGCTGTGCATTCGCACAATTCAAATAATTGTTGTATATTTGCGCCGTATTTAACACTTTGTGGTCGCACACAAGCAATCAACAATCAATAGAATTGTGGACTTGCACAGTCGCCGACAAAACTGCCAAAGCCTACTCCATGCAGACAGAGGCAGAATGTATTATATATATAATAAGGTGTAAGCGACAGACGACATCCACAGCAAACTCTAAAAACTATGGCCGAAAAAATTAGAATCAAAGACATCGCAGAAAGGGCTGGCGTTTCCGTAGGAACCGTCGATAGGGTCTTGCACGACCGCCCCAACGTCTCCAAGCCTGCACGAGAGAAAGTGGAACAGGCTTTGAAGGAAATGAATTACCAGCCCAACATGTATGCCAGCGCCCTGGCGTACAACAAGTCATATACCTTCTATCTCCTGATACCGAAGCACGAGTCGGAAGCTTACTGGGAGGAGATAGAGGAAGGAGCACGCAAGTGTGAGGAGACACGCCGCGACTTTCATATCGACGTGGAAATCCTGTTCTATGAGCGCTCCAGCGAGGAGTCATTCCGAGAGCAAGGGCAAGCCGTCATCGATGCACAACCTGAGGGTGTCATCATCGTGCCTTCATCCTTGGAGGTCACCAGGGAGTTCACCGACCAGCTTCATCAGAAGAGCATCCCATTCATCATGCTCGACTCCTATATGCCCGACCTTCGTCCTCTCTCGTTTTTCGGTCAAGATTCCTTCTGTAGCGGTTTCTTCGCCGCCAAGATGCTCATGATGATAGCCAACAAGGAAACGGAGATTATGTTGATGCGCCAAACCAAGAATGGCATCGTGGTGAGCAAGCAGCAGGACAACCGTGAGGTAGGATTCCGCCACTACATGCACGACCATTTTCCACAGGTCAAGATCAATGTGCTCGACCTACCGCTCAATGGCACCCGAAGTGAGTTCAACAAGATGTTGGAGAAATATTTCGCCCTCCACCCTGCCACTCACCATTGCATCACCCTCACCTCGAAGGCTCACCTGGTGGGTGACTTCCTCTTGAAGAGCAATCGCCGTGACGTGCAGATCATGGGATATGACATGGTGGAGAAAAACGCCAGATGCTTGCGAGAAGGCAGCATCTCCTTCCTCATCGCCCAGCACGCCTATATGCAAGGCTACAACTGCGTGGAGACTCTCTTCCGTTCTCTCGTACTGAAGAAGAAGGTGACACCGGTAAACTACATGCCTATCGAGCTGCTCATGAAGGAGAATGTGGATTTCTATCAGAGAACGCAGATTTAAGTAAAGAATTCATCTCTTTATACAAGAACATTATAAATATAACATATTAAAAAACAACTACGAATGAAACTATCAAGCTTTATCAAGATTAACCCTGCCGACTCGGTAGTGGTTTGCTTGCGCCCCATGAAGAAGGGCGATGTAATCGAGGTGGATGGCAAGAACATCACCCTCTTGCAGGACACTCCTGCTGGCCATAAGGTGCTCATCGACGATGCACCTGAAGGCAAGGACATCATCAAGTACGGCTACCCTATCGGTCATGCCAAGCAAGACTTGAAACAGGGTGAGTGGGTCAACGAGAACAACCTCAAGACCAACCTTGCCGGTACTTTGGAATATACTTACAACCCTGTGGATGAGCAGTTGAACATCCAGCAGGAGAACCGCACCTTCAAGGGCTATGTTCGCAAGAACGGCGAGGTAGGTGTGAGAAACGAAATTTGGGTAGTTCCTACCGTGGGCTGCGTGAATGGCGTGGCTGAGAAGTTGGTGGAATTGCTCAAGAACGAGACTCATAGCGAGGGCATCGACGCCATCCATGCTTGGCATCACAACTTCGGTTGTTCCCAGCTCTCTGGCGACCACGAGAACACTCGCAAGGTGTTGCGTGACATCTGCTTGCATCCAAACGCAGGCGCAGTGCTCGTATTGTCGCTCGGTTGCGAGAACAATCAGCCAGATGCCTTCATGGAGATGCTCGGCGACTATGACAAGGATCGCATCAAGTTGCTCGTAACCCAGAAGGTGGAGGGCGACGAGCTGGAGGAAGGCATGAAGATTCTTCGTGACCTCTATCAGAAGGCTAAGGAAGACAAGCGTGAGGACGTGCCAGTGAGCAAGTTGCGCGTAGGTTTGAAGTGTGGTGGCTCCGACGGATTCAGCGGCATCACCGCCAACCCATTGGTAGGTGAATTCTCCGACTGGCTCGTAGCTCAGGGCGGTACCAGCATCCTGACCGAGGTGCCTGAGATGTTTGGCGCAGAGACCATCCTCATGAACCGTTGCGAGAACAAGGCTTTGTTCGACAAGACCGTTCACCTCATCAACGACTTCAAGGAGTACTTCCTCAGCCATGGCGAGCCTGTGGGCGAGAATCCTTCTCCAGGCAACAAGGCGGGTGGTATCTCTACCCTTGAGGACAAGGCATTGGGTTGCACCCAGAAGTGCGGTCGTGCTCCAGTGAGCGGCGTATTGCAGTATGGCGACCGCTTGGAGACAACAGGCTTGAACCTCCTCTCTGCCCCAGGCAACGACCTCGTGGCAGCTACCGCCTTGGCTTCAGCAGGATGCCAGTTGGTACTCTTCACCACCGGACGTGGCACGCCATTCGGCACCTTCGTACCAACGATGAAGATTTCCACCAACAGCAACTTGGCGAAGAATAAGCCAAACTGGATTGACTTCAATGCCGGTGAGTTGGTAGAGGGCACGGAGATGAAAGACCTCGTGCGCAAGTTCATCGACAAGATCATCGCCGCGGCGAGTGGCGAGGAAGCTCGCAACGAGTACAACGGCTATCGTGAGATCTCCATCTTCAAGAATGGAGTAACTTTGTAAGTGAAGAACGAAAAGTGAAGAGTGGCAAATCTCTTCACTTTTAAATACAAAATTATGAGTAATAAGAAAGGATTGTTGGCTTTATCGCCATTGGTTTTATTGATTGCCATGATCGCTCTCTTCACGGGATATTCCGCCGATGAGAGTCATAAGGACACGAGCTTGTCACTCACCGTGGCATTCATGGTGTCGAGTATCTATGCCGTCGCCATTTCGGGCGGCATGCCCATCAAGAAGCGCATCGACACCTATAGCCGTGGAGCTGGAGCCAACAATCTGATGCTTATGCTCTGGATATATGTGCTGGCAGGTGCATTCGCTGCATCGGCGAAGGCGATGGGAGCCGTGGATGCTACCGTCAACCTAGCCCTCAGCCTCTTGCCTGCCAGCATGATATTGCCGGGATTGTTTCTCGCCGCTTGTTTCATATCGCTCTCGATAGGCACCAGCGTGGGAACCATCGTGGCTCTCGTACCTATCGCCGCTGGTCTCGCCCACTCCGTGGATGCCAACCTGGCACTCACCGTTGCCATCATCGTGGGTGGTGCCTACTTCGGCGACAATCTCTCCTTTATTTCCGACACGACGGTCGTGGCTACCCAGACGCAAGGCTGCCAGATGAGTGACAAGTTCAGGGTGAACGCCCTCATCGTGGTGCCCGCTGCCATCCTCATCCTCGCCATCTACGGCGTGATGGGAATGGGAACGAAGGCTCCTACGCACATCGGCGAGGTGGAATATCTCAAGGTACTCCCCTACATCGTGGTGCTCATCACCGCCATCTGCGGCATGAACGTGATGGCAGTGCTCACCCTTGGCACTATTCTATGCGGTGCCATCGGCATCGGATTTCATTATCTCGGAACAGACATGACGGCAGCCAATAGCATGGGCGCAACAGGTTCCTACGACCTCTTCGGTTGGTTCTCTGCCATGGGCAACGGCGTGATTGGCATGGGCGAGCTCATCATCATCGCCATGATGGCAGGTGGTATGCTGGAGATCATCCGAGAAAATGGTGGTATCGACTACATCATCAAGAAGCTCACATCGCACGTGGGAAGCAAGCGAGGCGCTGAACTCTCCATCGCCGCCCTCGTCTCGATGGTGAACATCTGTACCGCCAACAACACCGTGGCAATTCTCACCGTGGGCAACATCGCCAAGAAGATAGGCGACAAGTTTGGGGTAGATAACCGCAAGGCAGCAAGTATCCTCGACACCTTCTCCTGCACCGTGCAAGGACTGATCCCTTATGGTGTGCAGATGCTTCTGGCGGCAGGTCTCTCCGGACTGAACCCGCTCGACATCATCCCATATCTCTACTATCCAATAGCGATTGGCGTGGCTGCCTTGCTCGCCGTTCTTCTCCGATACCCGAAGAGATACAGTTAGGAGAATCAAGAATTATGCCTAGCGAACGATACTGACATCGAAAATCGAAGTTATACATTATAAATTATTCATTATCATGACGTTGGACTTTTTACAGAGAAACCTTTTCAAGAAGTTGCGTGCCGAGCATTTCGACACAAAGGAGCAACTCGACCCGATGACAACCTTCAAGAAACAGAAGATTGCCCAGATGATGAAAAATCTCAGCGACATCCCTTCGGGAGAGGTCGCCATGCACAGCGGTTTTCTCAACAAACGTCTCATCAAAATACAGCAGGACGAACCGCACGCCATCGACACCTCCATGGAGACCATTTACCTCTTACGTCTGATCGTCAGCAATGTCAACGCCATGTATTCGGGCGGCATCAGTCTGAGGGGCATCATCCAACTGGGACAATACCTCCGCACACGTGGCGACAAGGTGGACTTCGTGAAGCTCGACACATGGCTCACCAAGCTCCACATCCAGCGCATGGCTCAGTTGGAAGGCAGCGTGCTCATCCAGTTCTTCAACTTCGAGCAAGACGAGATTCCATTTGTCAAGATGGTGGAACGAGGAGCCAGCAAGCTCACCGTACGCTCTCTATATTATAACATCAAGGACATGGAGGACATCAAGTTCCAGGAGTCGCAAGTGGGCTTCGTGCATACCACCGGTGGCACGATGCGAAAGAACCTCCGCCGCAGCATGAGATACTTCGGATATGCGCCGATAGAGACCACTTGCAACTTTCTCAATAGCTTCTTCAAGTCGCTATCTGAGATAGAGGAATAATTTATATGACATGAAATTTAAATATATATAAAAAAAGAGAGCGTCTGGCAGAAATGTCAGACGTTTTTCGTAACTTTGCATTTATGAAGCAAATCATCATCACTATATTGACACTATTTACCACGCTCGGCATCCACGCACAGGTACAATGCGAGGACACTTGCCAGCACGTGCATGGCATCGACCTCAGCCACTACCAGGGCAACGTGTTCTGGGAGACCGTGGGCGACAACTCCAAGATGGCATACGTCTATCTGAAGGCTACCGAGGGCGGCAACAACGTGGATAGCAAATACAAACAGAACATCGACCTGGCGCATCGATACGGACTCAAGGTGGGCTCCTACCACTTCTATCGTGCCCGCATCCCCCAAAAGACACAACTCGCCAACTTTATGGCGCAATGCCGGCCAGGCGACCAAGATCTCTTGCCCATGATCGACGTGGAGACCAAGAGCGGAATGGGCACGGAGGAGTTCTGCGACTCCCTCTTCAAGTTCCTACACCTCGTGGAGAAAGCATACAAGCAGAAGCCACTAATCTATACTGGCGCCAACTTCTACGACAACTACCTGCTGGGCAAGCTCGACAGCTACAAGCTCATGATAGCGCAATACACCAAGCGTGAGCCCGTGCTCCGAGACGGCAGGGACTTCGAGATGTGGCAATACACCGGAAAGGGAAGGCTCAACGGCGTGAACGGCTATGTCGATAAAAGCCGATTCATGGGAAAGCACCGACTCCGAGAGATCAGATTCCGACATCGATAATCAACTCGGACATTGACATTCATTTACGGATGCCATTCTAGCCCCCGAATACTATCGCATCTCGAAGGGTCAAGAGCATTCCTTCATCATACACTAGAAACAACATTTTCAATTATAATTAAAAATTCATTTTATGGCAATTATAAAATGTCCTGAGTGCGGACATCAGATTAGCGACAAAGCACCCGTTTGTCCTAGCTGCGGCGTGGAGATTGCGGGAAAGGTAACCAAATGCCCTAATTGTGGCGAAGTGTATTTCAAGGACCAGGAGATGTGCCCTAACTGCCATCGCCCTACCTACACCTCTCAACCACCTATCCCTCCGACCTCAGCATCCCAAGCATCAGCTTATTCGCAAGGCACGGCTTATTCGCAAGCATCGACTTCACAGAGCCAAGCTTCTACTATACCTCCCACTCCTCAATCGACCACTCGACTGAGCGGAACCCCAACTCCACCGTCCATTGGAGCCAATGCAGGGAATACTTACGGAGGAAATGGAAACGCCTCTCCTCAAGGTGAGGAGAAAAAGAAGAAGGGCAGCCGCTCCATCCTTATCGTCTCCTTCATCTTTGCCGTTCTCGTTTGCGGAGTGATGTACTACTTCTACGACAGCGCCAACAGAAACAAGGAGCAAGAGGCTTACGAATATGCTATGCAGAGCAGCGACCCGATGGTGCTTCAAAGCTATCTTGACACCTACAAGGAGGCCGACGAGGCTCACCGAGACTCCATTATGGCGCATCTCAATATGCTCCAGCAAGTGGACCAAGACTGGACCAACGCTCTCGTAAGCGGTTCGAAGGAAGCCCTGGAGGCATACCTACAGAAATATCCAAACTCTCCTCACAAGCAGGAGGTTTGGAACAAAATCGACTCCATCGACTGGCAGATGGCTCTGAAGGACAACACCGTGGATGGCTACCAGGCATACCTAGATGCCCACGCCGATGGCTCCCATATCGAAGAGGCAGAGGAAGCTCTTCAGAAGATCAAGAGCAGCGAGGTGCAGCCAGAAGAGAGCCAAGTGATCAGCGGACTCTTCCGCCAGTTCTTCCAGAGCATCAACTCTCGCAATGAGGACGGATTGACAGCTACTTGCGAGGACATCCTCTCCTCACTCCTCGGCAAGACTTCTGCCACCAAGTCGGACGTTGTCACCTTCATGCACAAGCTCTACAAGGAAGATGTGAGCAACATGAACTGGCATCTTAACAACGACTACAAGGTAAAGAAGAGAGAAGTGGGCGACCAAGAGTATGAGTTCCAAGTGCAGTTTACCGCTCGCCAAGATGTCGATAAGACAGATGGCAGCAAGACGCAGAACAACTATAAGATTAACGCCACAGTTTCTCCTAGCGGCAAGATTTCCGCTTTCAATATGGCGAAAGTCACAACAGAATAAAACAAATGAAGGAAGCCTAGTTGGCTTCCTTCATTTGTTTTAAGAGTTCCTTTTGCTTTTCATTCAACCCCGTAGGCAACTTCACATTGTACGTGATAATCAAGTCGCCGAAGGTGCCATCGCCTCGGTCATAGCCCTTGCCACGCACACGCACCTTGGTGCCGTTCTGCGTCTCAGGTTTGATTTTCAACTTGATTTTCGTGCCATTGCTGAGTTTGACAATACCCTCGCCACCGAGCAAGGCGGTGTACATATCGAGGTTGACGTTCATGTTCATCTCGCCATTGCTCTGACGAGTGCCTTGACCGCCACAACCACCGCAGCCACCCGTGCCATATTCAGCACCAGCACCGAAGCCAGCGCCACCAGCACCGCCTCCGAAGCCAGAGAATCCAGAGAAACCACCACCAGCATTGCCGCCAGCGCTGCGTCCTCTACCTCCAAAGAGATTCTCGAAGAAGCTGCTGAAACCACTGCCTCCCGAACCGAAACTACTGAAGTCGAATCCCTCGAAAGGATTGCCCCCACCTCCGCCAGCACCGCCGAAACCGCCAAAGCCACCGCCCGCCTGTTCGTAAGCCTGGGCATTCTTCCACTGTTCACCATACTGGTCGTATTTAGCTCTCTTGTCCGGGTCGGAAATCACATCATACGCCTCGTTGAGGGCTTGGAACTTCGCCTTCGCTTTCGGGTCGTTAGGATGCAAGTCGGGATGGAACTGCTTTGCACGCTTACGGTAAGCAGCTCTCACATCCTTCTGAGGGATGTTCTTGTCAACACCGAGAATCTTGTAATAATCTACAAATGCCATAGTATTTATTCCTCCATTTTTTATTGTTTTTGATATTTCTCCAACAAAAAGTATGCCGTATTCATTTCTTTTTTGTAATTTTGCATTCGAAAGGCGCAACTTCGTCCTAGGCTGACAAAAATGAAGCATAAGAAGAGAAGACTTTTCCGAAGGCTGACAAAGATGAGACACGCCTCATCGAAAGATGGCGTCACACCTTATTATATATATAAAGAATAAAATTTAACTGAACTTCGCAAGTGTTTGAAGTCATAGGGAGCGGTAACTCCCATTAACTCCTTAACTTCTCGTACACGCGAAACTCAAATCATATAATAGAAAGGAAATAAAACATGAAACAAATGATGGCAGCGCTCCTTCTTGCGCTTTCTCTAAACCCTAACGCAATGATAGCAAAACAAAAAACTGTCAAGTTGAGAGTCATCGAGACGAGCGACGTACACGGTTCGTTCTTCCCTTACGACTTCATCAACCGCAAGCCAAAGGCTGGCTCCCTAGCTCGTGTGTCCTCCTATGTGGACTCCCTCAGACTGAGCTACAAGGACAACCTGATCTTGTTGGAGAACGGCGACATCCTGCAAGGTCAGCCAACTTGCTACTATTACAACTACATCGCCACCGACAAACGCAACGTGGCGGCAGATGTTGTCAACTACTTGAAGTATGACGCACAAACCTTTGGTAATCACGATGTTGAAACGGGACATGCCGTTTACGACAAATGGGTCAAGGAACTCAACTGTCCGGTGCTCGGTGCCAACATCATCGAAACGAAGACCGGCAAGCCTTACGTGAAACCTTACATCATCCTGGAGCGTGAGGGCGTGAAGGTGGCAGTGCTCGGCATGCTGACCCCAGCCATCCCCAACTGGTTGACACAGAACCTTTGGAGCGGATTGAGCTTCGAGAACATGGTGACGAGTGCCAAGAAATGGGTGAAATACATCAAGGACAACGAAGACCCAGACGTGATCATCGGTCTCTTCCATAGCGGCAAGGATGGCGGCATCAAAACCGCTGAGTATGAGGAGGATGCATCGGAGCGTGTGGCAAAGGAAGTGCCAGGCTTCGACTTGGTGCTCTTCGGACACGATCACACTCGCCATAGCGATACCCTCACCAATGAAGCGGGTCAGCAGGTGGTATGCCTCGACCCTGCCAACAATGCCATCAGCGTGGCAGACGCAGAGATCACCATCACTATCGACGAGCACAAGGTGAACGGCAAGACCGCCCACATCGTACAGCACAAGTCGGTACATGGCAAGATAGCCGATGTGACAGATTGTCCGATAGACGAGAAGTTCATGGCTACCTTCAAGCCTCAGATGGACGAGGTCGATCAGTACGTGAGCAAGCAGATAGGCACCTTCAAAAACACCATCTACAGCCGTGAGTCATTCTTCGGCAGCAGCGCCTTCAACGACTTCATCCTCAACTTGATGCTTCAGATCACCCATGCCGACATTGCCTTCAATGCCCCATTGCAGATGGATGCCGTCATCAAGGAGGGTCCTATCCGTGTGAGCGACATGTTCAACCTCTACAAATATGAGAATGGTCTCTACGTGATGCGACTCACGGGCGAGGAAATCCGCAAGCACCTGGAGATGAGCTACGACCTCTGGGCGAACACGATGAAGAGTGCTGACGACCATCTCTTGTTACTCGACGAGAAGACCTACGGCGACCAGCAGCGCTTGGGCTTCAAGAACTTCTCCTTCAACTTTGATAGTGCCGCTGGCATCGACTATGAGGTGGATGTCACCAAGCCCAATGGCGAGAAGGTAAAGATTTTACGCATGAGCAATGGAGCGCCTTTCGATGAGAAGAAGTGGTACACCGTGGCGGTGAATAGTTATCGTGGCAATGGCGGTGGCGAGTTGCTCACTCGTGGTGCCGGCATTCCAAAGGATAGTCTCGAAAGCAGAATCATCTATCGAAGTGAGAAAGACCAAAGATATTATCTCATGGAGGAGATTGAGAAAATGGGGACCGTCGAGGCGAAAGCCAACAACAACTGGAAGTTTGTTCCTGAGGAATGGGTGGAGCCTGCGGCTGAGAGAGACTTCCAACTCCTCTTCAAGAATGCCACGAAGAAGTAAGTAATGACTAATTCTCAGAGAAATGAAATACTGGTTTATATTTTGCAAGACCGACCTCTTGCTAGAAAAGAAAGAAGACGGAACCTATACGATTCCATGTAGCGAGGAATGCCCCATCGAGACCAAGCCTTGGACCCATATCCTCAACATCACTCCGATGGAAGACAGCACGGAGGTGAAAACCTTCACCATCCCCCAACCCGTCACCGGCAACCCTAAGTATGAGATGTGCGGTCTGCGCCCTAGCTATTATAAGCTCACACCCGAACTTTACCAGAAGGCCGGTAAGTGCCAGGAGCTGAACTACTGGGACCAGAACACCCACTTCTGTGGTGTATGTGGCGCTCCGATGGAGATGTCAACCGATATCAGCAAGAAATGCACCAACTGCGGCAAGTCGGTATGGCCATCCCTCGCCACTGCCATCATCGTGCTCATCCATAAGGGCGATGAGGTATTGCTCGTCCACGCCCGCAACTTCAAGGGCAACTTCGATAGCTTGGTGGCAGGATTCGTGGAGACTGGCGAGAGTTTGGAGGAAGCCGTACACCGTGAGGTGATGGAAGAGACCGGTCTAACCATCACCAACTTGAAATACTTTGGCTCACAGCCTTGGCCTTATCCAAGTGGCTTGATGATCGGCTTCACCGCCGACTATGTGGATGGCGAGATTCATCTACAGAAAGAAGAATTGTCACGTGGCAAATGGTTCAGCAAGGACAATCTCCCTATCCTTCCCGAAAAGCTATCCATCGCCAGAAGATTGATTGACGCTTGGCTCGAAGGAGAAAAATAAAAACTATTAAGCAATGTCAGAGAACCAAGAGAAACTTTGGAATGCAAACTATGTGAAGGTGATGACCACCAACTTCTTGTTGTACTTCGCCTTCTACCTCCTCACCCCACTCCTCCCACTCTATCTGAGCGAGACTTTCGGGGCGACAAAGGATACCATCGGCATCGTGTTGAGCGGTTATACGGTGGCAGCCCTCATCATCCGTCCATTCAGCGGCTATGTGGTGGATAGTTTCTCACGCAAGAAGGTATTGATGGTTTGCCTATGTGGTTTCGCTATCTTCTTCGCGGGATACATCGCCGCCAGCACCATCCTGATGTTTGCCATCTGCCGCACCCTGCATGGTGGTCCCTTCGGGGCGGTGACGGTAGCCAACAGCACTTGTGCCATCGACGTGCTCCCCTCTAGTCACCGCAACGAGGGTGTGGGGCTCTATGGTCTAAGCAACAACTTCGCCATGGCGATCGCCCCTTCCATCGGCATCTACCTACACGACATCGTGGGCAGTTATATGGTGCTCTTCTGGATAGCCTTCATCGTTGCCATCGCCTCGGTGATCATCGCCAGCACCATCCGTTTGCCTGAGAAGGAAATCATCAAGAACAAGGAGAAAATCTCTCTCGACCGCTTCTTCTTAACCAGGGCATGGTTGCTCGCCATCAACATCGCCATGTTCGGCTTCTGCTGGGGCGTATTGAGCAACTATCTCGCCATCTATAGCAAGGAGGAGCTAGGCATCACGGGAGGCACGGGCACCTACTTCGCCATCCTATCCATCGGACTCTTCACATCTCGCTTGCAAGGACGTAAAGCACTGAAAGAAGGTAAGTTGACGCAGAATGCAGCCGAAGGAATGTGCCTATCCTTGGTAGGATTCATCCTCTTTGTGGCATGGCATCATCCGATAGCCTACTATCTCTCGGCAGCCTGCATCGGATTAGGGAACGGACACCTCTACCCAGCCTTCCTCAACATGTTTATCAATGTGGCTCGCCACGACCAGCGAGGCACCGCCAATAGCAGCATCTTGACGGGATGGGACCTAGGATTCGGCATCGGATGCTTGTTGGGCGGAGTGGTAGCCGAGCACTTCGACTACAATGCCACCTTCTGGATGGTGGCGATAGAGAATGCGTGCAGCGTCATCCTCTTCTTCGTAGCAGGTAAAAGATTCTTCGAAGCAAGAAAAAATGGCTAGTGAAAAGCCAAAGCTTATCACTAGCCACAACCAAAATTCATTTCTCGAAAAGAAAGTTCTTAAGGAAAACCTTCCTTAAAAAACTTAGAATGGTAAGTCATCCGCACTACCACCCTCAGCGGCAGGAGCTGCACCAGCAGGCTGAGCAGGAGGGAATGGAGCTGTAGCACCACCAGCAGGAGCGGCAGGCTGAGCAGGAGCGGAACCAGCTACAGGAGCACCCATTGGAGGGAATGGAGAACCAGGCTGCATACCACCCATAGCACCAGCTACGGCGTTAGGATCTACACGCTGGATATTCCAAGCACGAACACTGTTGAACCAACGACCATTGTACTCATGAGCGTCAAGGTCGAAAGACACCAAAATTTCTTCACCACTCTGTATGTTGAACTGAGCCAGACGGTCAGCACCAAACACATCAAAACATAACTTCTTAGGATACTGCTCATGTGTTTCGATAACGAACGACTGAGCTTTCCACTCGCCTCTAGCAGAGACACCGCTTCTTTCAGGTAAAACGGCAATTACCTTTCCTTGTAATTCCATATATTTCTATTTAAAAAGATGTTGCTGTATGATTGATTCATGTGAATAGGACAAATAGGACTTTCCCATAACACGACCCCATCCGAAAACATTTCCCGAAGGAAATGTAGCAACGGAAAAAAGAAGTATTTTGTCCTTTCCGACTGCGAAATTACTAAAAATAGTTCAAAAACTAAAACATTTCTCTGATTTTTTTGTCTGTAAGCAAGTTTTTTTGTATTTTTGTACTCATAATCGGCCAAATGCCAATTCAATTTGCGCACTTGTGCTTCACAATGAACCAGAAAACAAGAAACAGACAGATAATAATTTAAAAAGAAATACTCATGAGATTTACAGTATCATCTACTGCACTTAGCAGTAAACTCAACATGCTTGCCAAGGTTATCGGCGGAAAGAACTCACTGCCTATCCTCGACTGCTTCCTATTCCAAGTTGCCAATGGTGAGATGACTATCACAGCCAGCGATAGCGACAACATCATCAAGTCTAGTGTCGAACTCACAGAGAACGAGGGCGAGGGCGAGTTCTGCATCCCTAACCGCGTCATCCTCGATGCTTTGAAGGAATTGCCTGAGCAACCACTTAGCTTCGACATCGATACCGACGATACTTTCGCCATCAAGATTTCTTACCAGAACGGTCTCTACAACTTCACTGCACAGAGCGCAGAGGAATATCCTCACGCACAGGGAGTTAACGATGCTGCCCACACGGTAACCATCGATGCTGCCATTCTCATCGACAACATCTCTCGCTCCATCTTCGCTACCGCTAACGACCAGTTGCGTCCAGTGATGAACGGCATCTACTTCGACTTGACTGCCGATGCACTCAACATCGTAGCCAGCGATGGACATAAGTTGGTACGCAACAAGAACTTCTCCATCAAGAGCGACACCCCAGCTGCCTTCGACCTTCCAAAGAAGCCAGCTACCCTCTTGAAGAACATCCTCTCTAGAGAGGAAGGCGATGTCACCATCAAGTTTGATGACAAGAGCGCCGAGATTCTCTTTGCCGATGGCACCTTGCGTTGCGTACTTTACGAGGGACGTTACCCTAACTACAACTCCGTCATCCCTAGCAACCCTAACGAAGTGACCGTAGATAGAAAGGCACTCTTGAGCGCCCTTCGCCGTGTGATGCCATTCGCTAGCGAGAGCAGCCAGTTGGTACGCCTCCGCATCGACGGAAGCCATATGGAGGTATCTTCTGAGGATGTGGACTTCGCTACATCTGCCAAGGAGCAACTCATCTGCGAGAATGCAGGTACCAACATGAGCATCGGTTTCAAGGGAAGCAGCTTGCAGGAGATTCTCAACAACTTGACAAGCGACCAGGTGGTATTCCAGCTCGCCGACCCTAGCCGTGCTGGTGTCATCATCCCTGCCGAGCAGCCAGAGAACGAGGATGTACTGATGTTGCTCATGCCTATGTTGCTCAACGACTAAAGATTATAACATAGATGTTTCCGAGTCTCTCCAAAGATGCTCGGAAACATCTCCCCAAAACCAACTAGAATGAAATTGAATCTCAAGAAGCCTCTGATCGTCTTCGACCTAGAGACAACAGGTCTTGACCTTGTAAAAGACCGCATCATACAGATGTCATACATCAAGGTAAACACAGACGGATCAGAAGTTCGCAAGAACCTTTACGTCAACCCTGGCAAGACAATCCCACAAGAGGTGGTAGAGTTGACGGGCATCAGCAATGAGGACGTGAAGGATGCTCCTACATTCAAGGAACTGGCCCCTACCCTCAACCAAGATTTTTCGGGTTGCGACTTTGCCGGTTATAACTCCAATCACTTCGACGTACCTATGCTTGCCGAGGAATTTCTCCGTGCCGGCATCGACTTCGACTTCTCAAAATGTCGTCTCATCGATGCGCAGACCATCTTCATGAAGATGGAGCGCCGCAACCTTGCCGCAGCCTATAAGTTCTTCTGTGGCAGAAAGATGGAGGAAGACTTCGAGGCTCACCGTGCCGACCAAGACACCGAGGCTACCTATCGTGTATTGATGGGCGAGCTCGACAAGTATGCCCCAGGCGTACAGGAAGAGCCAGATCGTGTGCTCCACAACGACATGGACGAGTTGGCTGCTTTCTCCAAGCAGAACGACAACGTGGATTTCGCAGGTCGCATCGTTTGGCAAGAGATGAAGGATGCGCAAGGCAATGTACTCCTCGACGAGAAAGGCGAACCACGCAAGCACGAAGTGTTCAACTTCGGTAAATATAAAGGTTGGGACGTGGCAGAAATCTTGACCAAGGACCCTGGTTACTTTACATGGGTATTGGGCAGCGACTTCACCAACAACACCAAGCAAGTGCTCACTCGCATCCGTCTCCGTGAGTTCAACAAGCGAATGGGAAAGTAAGTTCGTTCGAACATATCCATTCGAACGAACCATATTATAAGTTAGGAGTTTTATAAGACAACGAAACGACTATCATGTTAAAAGGAAAGAAAATCGTATTGGGCATCACCGGCTCCATTGCCGCCTACAAGGCATGCCTTATCATACGAGGACTCATCAAGCGAGGCGCAGAGGTGCAGGTGGTTATCACACCAGCAGGAAAGGAGTTCATTACCCCTATCACCCTCTCCGCCTTGACCCACAAGCCTGTAGTGAGCGAGTTCTTCTCGCAGCGCGATGGCACGTGGAATTCTCATGTGGATTTAGGTCTATGGGCAGATGCTATGCTCATTGCCCCTTGCACCGCCTCTACGATGGGCAAGATGGCTAATGGCATCGCTGACAATATGCTCATCACCACCTACTTATCGATGAAGGCTCCAGTCTTCATTGCACCAGCCATGGACCTCGACATGTATAAGCATCCTTCCACACAAGCCAATATGGCGAAGTTGAAGGAGTATGGCAATCTCATCGTGGAACCAGCTACAGGCTTCTTGGCAAGTGGACTTGAGGGCAAGGGACGCATGGAAGAACCAGAGGTCATCGTCGATTACCTCGACAAATACTTCGAAGTAAAAGACTTGACGGGCAAGAAGATACTCGTTACGGCTGGCCCTACCTACGAGAAGATAGACCCAGTGCGCTTCATCGGCAATTATTCTTCAGGCAAGATGGGCTTTGCCCTCGCCGAGGAATGCTATCGCCGTGGTGCCGAGGTTACTCTTATCGCTGGTCCGGTATCACTCACTTGCAGCAATGGCATCCACCGCATTGACGTGGAAAGTTGTGAGGAGATGTACCAAGCTGCCGTACAAGCATTTACGGGGAAAGGCGTTAACGAAAGTGAGGTGAATGGCAAAAGCGAGGTGAATGGCGAAAGCGACACGAATAGTGAAAGCCAAACATCGAGCCAGAAGATGGACGCAGCCATCCTTTGCGCAGCCGTTGCCGACTTCCGTCCAGCGAGTGTAGCCGATAAAAAAATCAAGCGTGAGAAGGATGACTTGGAACTTCGCCTCGTCCCTACCCACGACATCGCCGCCGCCCTTGGCAAAGCCAAGATGGAAGACCAACGCATCGTTGCCTTCGCCTTAGAGACCAATGACGAGGAGATGAACGCCGAGAAGAAGCGTAAGAAGAAGAATGCCAACTTCATCGTGCTCAACTCCACACGCAACCCTGGCACCACTTTCGGTACCGATGAGAACAAGATTACTATCATTTCGGAAAACGGAAAGAAAGAATATGAAAAGAAGCCAAAGACTGAAGTGGCTCGTGATATCATTGACGAGTTGGCTCGTCTGTGGTAATCCTCTCGCAGCACAAGAGTTGCAAGCAAAGATTACCATCAACCATGCTCAGATTTCGGGCACGGACAACTCCGTGTTCGAAAACCTGCAGCAGACCTTGGAGCGATTTGTCAACGAAAGACAATGGACCAGTTTGCACTTTCAGAAGAACGAGCGCATCAACTGCAACTTCAACTTGACCGTGGGCAAGTATGACAAAGACCAGAACATCTTCACTTGCAAAGCACTCATCCAAGCCAACCGCCCGGTATATAATTCGGCCTATACGACCACTATATATAATAATGTGGACGAAAGCTTCACTTTCAAGTTCGCTCAATTCGACCAACTGGAGTTCAACGAGGAGACGTTAGACAACCAGCTTGCTGCCCTCTTCGCCTACTATGCCTATCTCATCATCGGCATAGACTTGGACACGTTCTCCCCCATGGGAGGCGAGGATGTCTTGCAACGTTGCATGAACCTCACCAACAATGCCCAGAACCTGGACTTTCCCGGATGGAAAGCCTTCGACAACAACCGCAACCGATATGCGCTGATAGCCGACTATCTGGACGGAGCCATGCAACCCTTCCGCCAACTCCAATACGATTATTACCGCAAAGGACTTGACGAGATGGCAAACAATGCCGAGCGTGGCAGGACGGAGATCACAACCACCCTGGAGGAAAACCTCAAGAAAGCGAGGGAGAACAAACCGCTCAGCCTCTTGCCACAGATTTGGACCGACTACAAGAAAGACGAGCTAGCCAACATCTACAAGGGAAAAGGCACACAAAAGGAGAAAGAGACCATTTACGAACTCCTCTTCTCCATCAATCCATCCCAAAACAACGCATGGGATAAGATCAAGGAGTAGAAAGGCTTCTTTCCAAGGAAACCTCTCCCCGAAAGACGCATTTCGAATCAAAGTAATAATTGAAACAATCATGCTCAAGCAACTATATATCAAGAACTTCACGCTCATCGACGAGTTAAACATCAAGATGTATCCAGGTTTCTCCGTCATCACGGGTGAGACGGGAGCCGGTAAGAGCATCATCCTGGGTGCCATCGGTTTGCTGCTAGGCAATCGTGCCGATAGCAAATCCATCAAGATGGACAGAGACAGATGTGTCATCGAGGCGCATTTCGACTTATCTCGATATGATATGCAGCAGTTCTTCATCGACAATGACATCGACGAAGATTTGCCTGACACCATCATCCGAAGAGAGTTGACGGCATCAGGCAAGAGCCGTGCCTTCATCAACGACACGCCCGTCTCATTGACCAAGATGAGAGAGCTAGGCGAACAACTTGTAGATATCCACTCCCAGCACAAAAATCTTCTTTTGCAGAAAGAAGACTTCCAACTCAACGTGGTAGATATCATAGCAGGCGACAGCAAGCAACTCAAATCTTACCAAGCCGCCTACCAAGCCTACAAGAAAGCCCATGAGCAACTTGCAAAGCTCAAGGAAGAAATCGAGAAGAATCGTGAGAACGAGGATTTCCTTCGCTTCCAGTTCAAGGAGCTAGAGGAGGCGAAGCTTGTGGAAGACGAACAGGAGCAGTTGGAGCAAGAGTATGAGACACTCAGCCACTCCGAAGACATCAAGACTGCCCTATACCAAGCAGACAACAACTTGTCGGGAGACGAGGGAAGTATCTTGGAGAAATTGAAGGAGGCTGCCGAGCAACTTCAAGACATCCAAGAAGTATATCCGGAAGTCAACGAGCTAACCGAGAGAATGCACTCCAGCTACATCGAACTCAAGGACATTGCCCAAGAGGTAAATGGACTCGTAGATCATGTAGATTTCGATCCTGCCCGACTCGATGAAATCAATTCCCGACTCGACACGCTCAACTCACTTCAACAAAAGTTCCACGTCAAAAACCTAGAGGAACTCATCGGCATCCGAGAGAAGTTGGAAGAGCAACTCTCCCACATAGACAATAGCGATGAGGACGTAGAAGAGTTGGAGCAGAAAGTGAACGAATTACGTCAACAAGCAGAAAAAGAAGCACATACATTGACAACGATTCGTGAGAAGTCAGCCAAGAAAGTAGAAGAAGAGATGAAGCAACGCCTGGTTCCACTCGGCATACCAAATGTACGTTTCAGCATCGACTTGACTCAGAAATCTCTGAGCCACGATGGAGCCGACAAGGTAAGTTTCCTCTTTAGTGCCAACAAGAGCACCCCACTCCAACCTATCACCCAAGTGGCATCAGGAGGAGAGATTGCTCGTGTCATGCTCTCATTGAAAGCCATGATCAGCGGAGCCGTCAAGTTGCCTACCATCATCTTCGATGAGATCGACACAGGTGTAAGTGGAAAGATAGCCGAGAAGATGGCGAACATCATGGTAGAAATGGGCAACCACGAGCGCCAAGTGCTCTCCATCACCCACCTTCCTCAGATCGCCGCACTGGGTAGCCATCACTACAAGGTGCTCAAGGAAGAGACGGAAGAAGGAACCATCAGCCGTATGACGGAACTGACACCAGAAGAGCGAGTACAGGAAATCGCACAGATGCTGAGTGGAAGCGATGTCACCGATGCAGCACTTGCCAATGCCAAGGAATTGCTCAAGAACAAATAGGGCAAAAATAATGCCCTCTAACAAGAGGAATATGAAAAAGTTATATATAACAATGACGGGATTGATGATCGGTGTATCATCCATCCTTGCGCAACCAAGCCCCGTACAGAAGGTTGCCAAAAGTGTATTCACGCTCACCACTTTCAATAAAGAGGGAGGCATCATCGCCGCTACACAAGGCGTGTTTATCGACAACAAGGGTACCGCCATCAGCACCTTCAAACCATTCATCGGTGCCGTGAAGGCTACCGTGGTAGATGCCACCGGCAAATCGATGGAAGTAGATGCCATCATGGGAGCTGACGAGCTATACGACGTAGCCAAGTTTAGAGTCGATAGCAAGACCATCGCAGCACCTATCGCCAACAAGGAGAGCGCAGCAGGAAGCAAAGTTTGGCTCGTACCTTATTCTATTAAGAAGCCAGCCTACCAGGAAGAAGAAATCAGCAGCGTAGAGAAGTTCAACACCTCCTACAACTACTACATCTTCTCAAACTCCGCCCCTGACAACGCCGTAGGTTGCCCTTTCGTCAACAAGGCCGGACAAGTCATCGCCTTGATGCACAACAATGGTTCCGTGACCGCCATTGACGCCAACTTCGCCAATCAGCTCAAAGTCACAGGACTCTCTTCCCTCGATGCAGCACTCCGTGAGAGTGGAATCCGCACCGCCTTGCCTGACAAGGAGACGGATGCCATCACGATGATGACACTGAACAAGGGACAGAAGACAGGCGACGAATACATGAAGTATGCTAACGAGTTTATCGGTAAGTTCCCTACCTCCGCCTTTGGTTACAAGGAGAAAGCATTCCTCCTCGCCAACAAGCAGCAATATGCAGAGGCAGACCAACTGATGCAAGAATCCATCAAGAAGTCAACAGCCAAGGACGAGGCTCACTCCAACTATGCCGACATCATCTACCAGAAGGTGATATACCAAGGCGACTCCATCTATCCTGCATGGAACGTCGATAAGGCGATAGCAGAATCACAAGCCGCTTACGCCATCAAGGCAGAGCCACTCTACAAGCACCAGGAGGCACAGAGCTTCTACCTGAAGAAAGACTACCAGAAGGCTTACGATCTCTTCATGGGCTTAACCAAGACCCCGATGAACAGTGGAGAGGTATGGTTTGAGGCAGCACAATCCAAGGTACAGTTGAAGGCACCTGAGACCGAAATCAAGGTACTCCTCGACAGTGCCGTATCGGTAGGCACAAAAACCAACAATGCGGCACCTTACCTATTGGCACGTGCCCGTTTCCTAGAGTCGCAAGCCAAGTATCGTGAGGCTATCGCCGACTACAACCAGTATGACAGCATCGCACGCCCTGTCGCCCCTACTTTCTTCTACACTCGCTATCAGTGCGAGATGAAGGTACGCCAATGGCAACAGGCTTTGCTCGACATCGCCCGTGCCTGCTACCTGAACCCTAAGGAGCCTACCTATTTTGCCGAATGGGCAAGTCTCGACCTTCGTGTCAAGCGATACGAAGAAGGTATGAAGGCAGCACAAGCTTGCATCACCCTCGCCCCAGAGTATGCCGATGGCTATCTCTTGCTCGGCATCATGCAATGCGAGTCTAACAACAAGGCAGAAGGCAAGAAGAACTTGGAGAAAGCCAAGGAGCTGGGAGACACGAGAGCAGACGAATATCTGAAAAAGTACAAATAATCGGCAAACATAAGTCGAATAACAGCACTTCATTCACAGAATTGCAAACTCGATATTACAGATTGATAACGAATAGCGCAAAATTTTGATAAAACGTATGCAATAATTTGGCAGTATCAAATAAAATTGCTATTTTTGCCTACAGTTTCAGCAG
>FR893304.1:41289-54512 GCA_000436035.1 Prevotella sp. CAG:732
GTTTCAGCAGGACAATCATAACCAGCCGAGGCAAGCTCCCCTAAAGCCCATCCGAAGTGAAGTTGTGCAGTATCTTAGCTATAGGGAATATAAGTAATAACAACTAAAATAAAATTTAGGTAAAATGAAAATTGAAGATTTTAACTTTGCCGGTCACAAGGCAATCGTACGCGTTGATTTCAACGTGCCATTGGATGAGAATGGTAATGTAACTGACGACACTCGTATTCGTGGTGCCCTCCCTACTTTGAAGAAGGTACTCGCTGACGGTGGTGCTCTTATCATGATGAGCCACATGGGTAAGCCAAAGGGCAAGGTTAAACCAGAGCTTTCTCTTTCTCAGATTGTAAAGAACGTTTCTGACGCTCTCGGCGTAGAGGTTAAGTTCGCTAAGGATTGCGGTAATGCTGATGCAGAGGCTGCTGCCTTGAAGGCTGGTGAGGCTCTCTTGCTCGAAAACCTCCGTTTCTATCCAGAAGAGGAAGGCAAGCCAGTAGGTGTAGAGAAGGGTACTCCAGAGTACGACGCAGCTAAGGCTGAGATGAAGGAACGCCAGAAGAAGTTCGCAGCAAAGTTGGCTTCTTACGCAGATGTATATGTAATGGACGCATTCGGTACAGCTCACCGCAAGCACGCTTCTACAGCTGTCATCGCTGATTCATTCGACAAGGATCACAAGATGCTCGGCTTCTTGATGGAGAAAGAGGTAAAGGCTGTTGACGCTGTCCTCGGCAACATCAAGCGCCCATTCACAGCTATCATGGGTGGCTCTAAGGTTTCTACCAAGATTGGTATCATCGAGAACCTCTTGACTAAGGTTGACAACTTGATTCTCTGCGGTGGTATGACCTATACATTCGCTAAGGCATTGGGTGGCAAGATCGGTAAGTCTATCTGCGAGGATGACAAGCTCGATGTAGCTCTCGACGTCATCAAGAAGGCTAAGGAGAACAACGTAAACCTCGTACTCGGTACAGACTCTGTTTGCGCTGACGACTTCAAGAACGACGCTAACACTCAGGTTTGCCCATCTAACGACATCCCAGAGGGTTGGGAAGGTATGGACGCAGGTCCTGACACTCGCAAGGCATTCGCAGCAGCCATCAAGGGTGCAAAGACTATCCTCTGGAACGGTCCTGCAGGTGTATTCGAGTTCGACAACTTCGCTGGTGGTTCTAAGGCTATCGCTGATGCTATCGCAGAGGCTACTAAGGAGGGTGCATTCTCACTCATCGGTGGTGGTGACTCTGTAGCTTGTATCAACAAGTTCGGCTTGGCAGACCAGGTATCTTACATCTCTACAGGTGGTGGTGCTCTTCTTGAGGCTATCGAGGGTAAGGTATTGCCAGGTGTAGCAGCTATCGAGAAGTAATCGAGATGACTGAAAACTTATCTCCGGCTTCTCAGGAAGACATGGAGATAAGAACAAAATAGGAAGTTCGAGGGCATCCTCTTGGTGATGTCCTCGAATTTTCAGTTATATATACACCCTAAAAATCTACAACTTAATTACAATATTAATGGATTGGATTATCAACCTTTTTACCAATACAGAATCGGTGGCACACATCGCCCTACTCTATGCGATCGTGATAGCCGTGGGTGTGTATTTGGGTAAAATCAAAATCGGAGGCATCTCCCTGGGAGTTACCTTCGTACTTTTTGCAGGAATCCTCGCGGGACACGTAGGGTTTACTGCTCCTAAAGAAATTCTGACCTTTGTGCAAGACTTCGGATTGATTCTGTTTGTCTTCATGATTGGTCTTCAGGTAGGACCAGGCTTCTTCGAGAGTTTCAAGAAGGGCGGCGTAACGCTCAACTTGCTCTCTACGGCAGCCATCTTCCTCAACGTGTGCGTGATGTTCGCATGCTACTACCTCTTCTTCGACACAAGCAACCCCAACAACCTTCCAATGATGGTGGGTACTCTCTATGGTGCCGTCACCAACACCCCAGGTCTTGGTGCTGCCAATGAGGCTTTACTCAGTGTATTCCCCAATGGTGCTCCTAGCATCGCCAATGGTTATGCTTGCGCCTACCCTCTCGGTGTGGTTGGCATCATCGGTGCCACCATCCTCATCAAGTACATCTGCAAGGTGAACACTGCCGAGGAGGAAGAGAAGTTGAACGAGGAAGACGCAGCCAACCCACATGCCAAGGCTCACAACATGCACCTTCGTGTGGAGAATGCCTATATCGCTGGCAGAACCTTGCGTGAGGTTTCAGAGTTCTTGAACCGTGACATCGTTTGCTCCCGACTCCTCCACAAGGGCGAGGTGAGCATTCCTAACAGCAAGACCACCTTCGAGGTAGGCGACGAGCTCTTGGTGGTATGTGCAGAAGCCGACGCAGAGGCTATCAAGGCCTTCATCGGTCCTGAGATAGAGGCTGAATGGGATCGTGAGAAAGACGAGGTTCAGCACTTCGTGAGCAAGCGAATCATCGTTACTCGACCAGAGATGAACGGTAAGACCTTGGGCAAGATGCACTTCTCCAGCGTGTATGGCGTCAATGTAACTCGCATCTCTCGACAGGGCTTGGACATCTTCGCAGGCAGAAACCACCACTTCCATGTAGGTGATAGAATCTTGGTAGTAGGTCCTGAGGAGAACGTAAATCGTGTGGCAGAGATGATGGGTAACTCCATCAAGCGTTTGGATGCGCCAAACATCGCCACCATCTTCATCGGCATCATGGTAGGTATCATCTTCGGTAGCCTTCCATTCGCCATCCCAGGCATGCCAGTGCCATTGAAGTTGGGTATCGCTGGTGGTCCATTGATCATCGCCATCCTGATAGGTCGCTTCGGCTACCACTTCAAGTTGGTCACCTATACGACAACCTCAGCCAACATGATGTTGCGAGAGATAGGACTGGTGCTCTTCCTGGCGAGTGTGGGAATCAAGGCTGGTGCCGGGTTCTGGGAGACGGTGGCACAAGGCGATGGAATCAAGTACGTATATACGGGTTTCCTCATCACCATCATCCCTATCCTCATCATCGGAACGATAGCTCGCTTGAAGTATAAGTTCAATTACTTCACCATCATGGGTATGATAGCCGGTACCTATACCGACCCACCAGCATTGGCATACGCCAACGCCTCTTGCTCAAAGGAGGCTCCAGCCGTAGGTTACTCCACGGTATATCCATTGAGCATGTTCCTCAGAATATTCTCGGCACAGATTGTCGTGCTATTCTTCTGTGGATGATAGAGATTTGACAACAAGATATGTTATAAATGAAAAAAGGACATTGGGCAAGAAACCCGATGTCCTTTTGCATTTGCTTAAACTTATAGATTTTAGCGATTACCTTTTGCCCTATTATGGGTTTTGCATAGCATCTGGCAGTTGCTTTCATCAGTAGCACCACCATGGCTCCAAGCCAGCACATGGTCGGCATCCATCTCTTTCAACGTCCAAATCCTAGTACTATTAGCATCATGTCCGAGAGCACAAAGAGGACAGTTGCTTACATGGTTAGCTTTAGCCTCTGTCGTCTGAGCTCGATACACCCTACCTTTGACATTATATGATACCTATTTGTCATAATCTCAGAAGATATGCGAACAAAGTATTCAAGGGAATAGCTACAGATGGAAAGGGAACCATGGGATGGTGTCACGGATTCAAACTGCACTTGGCATGCAATGATCGGGGAGAAATCGTAGCGTTTGTACTTACAGGTGCCAATGTGAGTGATAAGGACCCTGAGGTGTTCAAGGTCTTGGCTAAACGCTTGTATGGCAAGCTGTTTGCCGACAAGGGCTATATATCGCAAAGACTTTTCGACTGTCTTTTTGAGGATGGGATACAGTTGGTGACGGGACTGAGAGTCAACATGAAAAATAAACTTATGCCATTTTATGATAGAATGATGCTTCGAAAAAGATATATCATTGAGACAATCAATGACATGCTGAAGAATACAGCACAAATAGTACATTCACGCCATAGGTCTGTTGGCAACTTCATCATGAATATCATTTCTGCATTGGGTGCTTATTGTTTCTTTGACAACAAGCCGAAGGCACTGCCAGGATACTGTTGTTGAAAGATCAACTAACGCATCCGCAGAATCATTTAACTCTAAAGTCAAAAACTTCAGGGCGCAACTGCATGGAGTACTTGATGTAAAATTCTTTATGTATAGGCTATGCTGCATCTTTGGATAACCCTATCCACGGAACTATGCAGGTACGCCGTAGTCCAACCTAGTTTTTGCTCCATATTATCCTCAGATTCATTAATCAAGAACTCAATACACTCTACCAAAGACTCGTTATTCATCTTAAGATGAGGATATTTGTCCAACAGCCTCCAAGCCTCAGCTATCATCATACATGCTATTTCATCAAAATCGAACACATAGGCATGTTGGTTAACATTCACCAAATCAACAATGGCCATCAACCAAAGATAATCGTAAGAACTGCATAACTTTGTGGTGATAAGTTCAAGTCCTCCTTTGGGCACAATATCTTTTCCAGCATTTCGAACCTGGATTCCTTCACTGTCAACATTGCCCAATATATCAGGGAGTTATTCTGTTGCTCTACCTATTAAATTACCATCAAAATCATACCATTTCCCATCGACACGAATTTGATTTTGCTGCATACAACTACCTTCTTTAATATCCTCAATTTGGTCCAGATAATGGGTTCTATCCAATAACGGGAACAAATCAGTTTGCATATAAGCAACTATCGTCTTCTTGCCCTTATCCCAAACTCCATTTGTACACACCATGTCCTTAACTGTGAAACAAATATCATCTTTGTAATTGAAACGATAGAGTTTACCATGCAGAATCTTTAATTTTCCATCTGTAGAATAGACACGTTCACCATTTCTGTTCAAGATAAAGCACAGCCTCTCCATGTTCTCGACATAATAATCAAGAGTTGACAAATCCTGATTAGTATTTTTAGAACCTTCAGTATTTTCACTATGTATAAAATCATACTTTATCTTTCCTAAATTGGCGAGACGCAACTTAATTGAGTTCTGTGGTCTCCCTAGAATACTAGCAATATCCTCTATGCTTTTTCCTTTTTCATAACAAAGTAAAAGTAATTCTTCTTCATTCTCGGTCCATGGCAAATCCTTTCTTCTACAATTCACAGCAGAAGATTTGTCATCGCCAGAAGATACAGAATCATCAGAAAGCGGTGAATCACCAGAAGAGTTTTCTTTTTTTACAGTATCATCTTCTATTCCAATATTCGACGAGATGAACACATCCTTTTGATGCTCATGAGCATGAAGTAGGTTGATAGCATTTTCAATACAATCTACCAAACTTAACGTAGCATCCACACCTAAAAGATTTACTTTTAAATCCAGCAAGAAGTTCTCATAAAGATACAGCAAAGAACTTGTTATATCTTCCTGCTTTATAGGATGAGCCGAGATTTTATCATATAAATCAAAGACCGTTGGACATAATGATCTAAACATTTCTCTCTCAGCCTTATGTTCCTTGAGGAAAGTATAGTATTCAATGTTTAATTGAATTTGTACATCTTCATCTAAAGCATAAAAAAGGTTCTGCTTTTCTTCATCACACGACTCTGCCACAAGATTATTTTTGGGTTCATTTTCTGATGACAAAATCTTTTTGTACTCAGCCAAAGCCTCTATAGACTTATCTATGGCATTGTCTTTACTAGTTGCCAATTCACCAATTTTCTCTTCTGTAAGAGCAGAATAGTTCTCCAATAAAGCACGCTTCAAAGAAGAACGTCCTGACGGTAAAGTCATAAGGAAAAACAGATCCTCATCAAGTTCCACGTAATCAACGCATTCCTTGATTTTACTCTCAGAAGGTCTAACTTGTCTTTCTTTCAGAAGAGTCAAGTTCTCTTCTTTGCCACGAAAGGGAACAAGATGCCAAAAATCTTCATTTTGCATAGTCCAGAATGGGAAATACGCATCCACAAATAAAGAATCGTCATTAGGCAGGGTTCTTTTCCATACTTTATGAAAAGTATCTATCAGCTGCTGATTACATCTAATTTCATTAGAATAAATCTCATCCGATTCACACATTTCTATAATGGTAAGCAAAAGAACCGCCTTATGTGGAGTTTTACGGCCATATTTCTCATTCGGCTTTAAATTTTCAAAAGCCTCTACATAGTCCATATTTTCCCTTTCTATATTACTTTATAATTCTTCTGGCTCCTCTTCATCATGTTCTTCATCAACCTTTTTAGAGGTTAACTGTAAAAACATATCCAAGAAGGAACGATGAGAAAAGAAATATCCCTTATCTTCCTTTAATTTATCTTCCATGACAGAGAAGCCATAATTAGCATACTCTTCCATTGTTGTTATCAATTGAAAAACTACAGTATTTGCCTTTATATCACCTTTATCCAATGCAATCCAATCAATATCTGTCTTTGCCACGAGAGCCATAAATATATAAGAACGCAACGCAGGATAAGCTTTTCGAGTTTTCTTCGAATCAAGATTGCCCCAAAATTGCAAAGGCTGTCCCAAAACCTTCAAATCATCGGAATTTTCTGATAATGGAAGTTTCTTACCTGCATATAGGCCGATAAAGAAAGCCATGATGTAAGGTTCATAACCTGCACCCAACACCTTTCCTTTTGCACCTGTATTCTCTGATGCTCCAACACCATAATCCGAGATTACTCTCATAACGGTTTGCTCATATTTCTTTTCAAATTTTGGAGTTCTACGCCCCCATATATCTATAAGCTTCTCATTTTTATCAACGAGTTCCTCTATATTATTCATATCCTCTGTCATAGTTACTTTATTTTTGTTACAACTGTTTGAATTGTAGCCAGATCTTTATCATCGAAAGGCTTTTTCTTTTCAATACGGAACACTCTACCAGAGACTTCATTTACTTTGTTCTGATCAAGAACCAAATTACCCTCATAACTTTCCTTTAAAAAGCTCTTAGTCACGATAACAACCTGCTTGTCCAAATTGCTAATTACATTGAAGAACTCCGTTTCCTTAGCATCAGTAAAGGAAGAAGTTGGAGCATCGAATATCAAAGGAAACTCCGTTTCACTTCTTTGAGTGGCTAACTTGCCTATAGCAAATAATACCGACATCAAGTAAGTTGTTCTTAAAGCGGTATTAGGATTGAAGATTCTTGTATTATCACTATTCATAAGAACAGCCTCACCTTGTCCATTAGCCTTTTCCAAAATACGGATGGTACCCTTGAAATCATTGGTATTCAAGCTCTCTAGGAAGACATTCGCCTCATCTTCAATTGAATGAAGAAGACGTTTCTTGTTGGTTTCTTTTGCAGACTTGAATGCTTCCGATATTTGGCGAATAATTGATGCAGCCTTGGCAAATACTGCCGCAGAAGTACCTTCAGCCAACTTACCCAACGCATCCTGAGATTCCTCAAGAGTCTTACGATGTTTTGCTCTCTGTTCCTTCAATTTTGCTATGCGATTCTCTGCACCAATCTTTTGATTCATCCAATTAGAAATATTCTCATAATTAGATAACAACTGCTCCTCAGACAAACCGTCAGTTTGAGCAAGAATACGTTTTTTCTGCTCAATCTCTACATTCAGATTTGCCTCAATCTTCTTTACCTCATCATGCAAACGATTGTTATAAGAAATAACCTCCTGAATCTTATGACGGAGTTTAGTAATCTCTGCAAGATTATCATTCAGAGAAGTATCTCTTTTTTGAAGCTCAACAATATAATTATTCTTATAAAAAGGCTCAACTTCCTCATCTTCATTTACTTCCAAAGACTTTTGATACTCTTCTAAACGATGAAGCATAAAATTCCATGCATCACTATGCTTCTTTGCTGGACGACCACATATTTTACAAACTTCTTCATCCAACATTTCCTGCATAATTTTTTGTCCAGGAATATGAACCGGAAGTGGCACAAAGTCAGTTTGCATCTTCTTGATAGCTTTTTCTGCTCCCGCAGAAAGCAAATATGCCTTTTCCAGTTTTCTGCGTTTCAGATCCACATCATTAACCTTCTTTGAATATTCCTCTGCAATATCACCAAAGCCCATTAAAATCCACATGTCATCAAGAAGACTTGTCGTATATTCTTCCTTGATAAGAGCCTGAGTTTGAGCACGTTTTTTAGATAAAGTTTCAATTCTTCGATTTACCATTATCAGCAATTTTGATGCTTCTTTACTCTGCTCGATACTCTTCAATAGATTAGAAAAATTAGAAGCTTCATCTTCTTTACGTCCAATTTCTTTCTCTATATCATCCAACATTCCCGTTTCCTGCTCAATGGTACGTCTCAATTGATTAATTTTCTCACTATTCTTACGATCTGACTTTTGGGCATTATCACGAGCCTGTTCTGCTTTTTTGGTAGCAAATTCCATAAACGAGAAATAAGCTTCAAAATCCTTAACGTCACTAAAAGTTTCTACTAACATTTTTAATGCATTTGAATTTTGAAAAACATCTAAATCACTTTCGCCTTTGAACATAGTGTATTTACGAATCTCCGAAGGCAAATCATAATCAAATTTAATGCCATTTCGAACCATTCGTTCCACTCCATTCTCCTCTATTAAAGAGAAAGAAAAATTAGATATGGTGATTTCTCCATCGAAAGATTTCGTAAAACGAAAACTCTTTTCCAAAGTCTTGACATAACCTTTATGTTCGTATGTCATTGAAACACGAACATCGTCAGACTCATCAGCCATTAGTTCCTCGCATCTTTTCTTTGAGATAAGCTTTGTGTCCATTTTACTTGTTCCGTCAGTTCGAAACAGCCACTCTAAAGCTTCAAAAAAAGTTGTCTTACCATCACCATTTGAGCCGATAATCAGATTCAATCCGTTATCAAGTTCAAAAACATTAAACTTGTAATAGCTACGGAAATTATTTATTTCAATCTTCTTTATTATCATATTATCAAGTTTTCATTTATGTAATTAAACACCGTCATGTACACTTTCTTCTGAACACTTTCATCAGTAGAACCATCAAGCTCCTTTATGATGCGAGCAACAGAAGCCACAACCACATTATCAGAATTCAAGGCTGTATATAAGTCCTCATATTCAGACTGGTCGTAATCATAGAGTTCTTGCAACTTTGTGTCATCGAGAACCATGTGAAGCATTCTTTCTTTATTTGTCATTGTATATTATCATTATTATATAAATTCAAACCATAATGTTCCATCACCTCTCTCAGTTCCAATTCTGAGTAAGAAGGATTCTCTGATAGCAATGCGAAGTTGTTCACTCTTATCAGTTCACTCTTCAGCATGGCACGCTCCATTCGATAACTACTACTATTTGGGTTAATCTCAGGAGCAACTACCAAATCATGCAACACCGCCATCTTCTTCTTAGGATGTGTTCTCAACACACGTCCTCGTCGCTGAATGAACTGACGTGGATTTCCTGTACTTGAACAAAAGATTGCCAATTCACTTCTTGGAACATCAACACCCTCATCCAAACATTTCATAGAAGTCAGCACTTGAAGTTTACCACTGGCAAATTCTTCAAGAATTTCCTCTCTATCCTTTTGCCCTGAGACAAACTTACGCACCGTTATTTTATCATCCAACTTCAATATCGACTTTGTATATAAATCTATAAGATGCTCAGAATCCTCATCTTGATTAAGCGTATCATCTTCAACTTCAAGATAATTAGGTTCATTTCCTTCAGGGACATATATCAGAGAATATTTCAAATTTCCTTTTTCTTGATACCGCTTCTTGATGATGTCCTCAAAAGCTTTAAGTTTGTTTGCAGCCTTATGAACAATTCGCTTTCTTGCTAACAAGAGCATTTTAAGTCCCTCGTCCATTTTTGCAAAAGAGCAGGTATCATCATTGAAATACTTAGCTATTCTTTCAGATAACTCGACATAAGCTTCCAGTTCTTCCGTGGTCAGCCGTACTATATGTGGATAATACAGATACTTACAAAGCACACCTTTTCTGATAGCTTCTTCCATACTATACTCATAAGTATAATGTTTCTCTGCACCAAAGAATTTACGCAAGTTCCTGTTACCTTCATCATCGTATTGACGATCTGGTGTCGCCGACAAGCCTATTCTACGCAGATAAGGAATATAGGCTAATCGTTTCAACATACTGCCTGAAGCCATATTATGGCATTCATCAGCAATCAACAACAACTGTTTTTTGCTGAAGCCATTCAATGTATTAAATACTTTTTCACGAGTATAAGATGCATAAGTAGATATAATCACATAAGAGGTCTCACGCTCATTCTTCAAACAATATTCCTCATTAAAATGAATCGACTCAACATTCTCTTTCCATAAAGGATTCTTAGAATAAACCTTTATGACATTCATAAAATTAAACTTATGACATTCTTGCTCCCACTGATTTACCAAAGTAATCGTTGGTACCAGAATTATCGCCTTATAGTATCCATTGCGCTTATAAATCTCCAACAAGCAATTCAGCGAGGTGATTGTCTTACCCGTTCCTGTGGCCATGGCAAACATACCTTTCTGCTTATTGTTTTTCCAGTTTTCAAAAGCCTGCTGCTGGTATTCTCTTGGACCTGACGGATATGGAAAACGTGGAGTTATCTCTTCCAGACAAATGTCCTCCCTAACCATATCTCCACCCATAATTGCCTTTTGAGCTTTTCGTTCCTGGCGAATTCTGTCCAACTTCTTTTCTACATCTAGCAGCTCTTCTATGGTCGTGTCCTGATAACATGACGATACTGCCGTCTCCAACTGGCTTGGAGACAGATACTCTATATCGCTTTCCTGCTCATTCATGATAAGCTCAAACTTTGCTCTTTGAGATTTGATTCTATTCTGAGTCATCTCATCAGGAGAATCGCTTCGGTCTATCTTGATTTCCTCTATGTTATAAAGCAAACCATTAATTGTAAAATTGGCTGAACCAGTGAACGAAGTAATGGTATCATCATCACGGAATTGCCCTGTCTTGGTATGAGCTATTCCCTTATGTTTCTTTGGCTTAATGATTTTGATTTGAATTCTATTTTGAGAAATCAGATACGCCAAGCATCTGAAAAACTGATTCTGATACTCATCAAATGTCTTTCGAAGAGACTCAAAATCAGCCAGATCCATACAATCTACCACATCACCAAAGACTCCTTTCTGGATAGCTTCCTTATCTTCTTCAGAAACAATATGGTTGATGATAAGACGCATAACCCCGCCATTTGCTATAAACGTAGCAAAGCCTTCTGCCAACACGCTGATGGTGGCAGAACTGAAATAACCCAGTTGTAAATCAAAACTGCAACTATTCTTCAATCCGTCATTAAAGAACCTTTCTGGCGAAAATTTCTCGCCAGGTCTATAGGTTCCATCACTTGCCCAAACTACATCTTTCAACATAGGCTTATCTCCTATCCTTTAGATATTTTTAGATAAAGCAATTGGCACAAACATATTCATCACCAAATAGTTCGGCTAAGCTTGTTCCCTTATTCTTACTTTTGTTTGCCTCTTGTCTTTTAATGATATCAAGTTTTACTTGGCGAATGCGCTCTGGCTTAATCAAGTCAGCCAAGCTTTCATTCTGAATCCAAGTATAACCATCCTTTTCAAACGACATAGCCTTCTTGTAAAGATCAGGATGTTGCTCGTAGAGCCATATCCATTCTATCTTCTGTTGGAAGAAACAGAAATAGCATCCACTTCGGCTTCTGCAATATGTACCAATCTTGCCATCTACTTCAAATGGGATTTCCTCGTAATACTTGGGGACTCCCACTCCACTCTCACGAAGCAATCGGAAGATATCGTCTTTAACCAAAACCTCATCATTGTCTATCAATGGAAAAGAATCCAAATGACCTATTGGATAATCCGTTGTCTTCAAGTATTCAAACACAGCATGGTTGAACATCTTGACATCAATATCCAACAAAGCATTCAACTTCTTAGAATAATAGAATTGCTTAGTGATAGGCTTCTTCAAAACCTCCATCAAGTCTTCCTTCATCATTCCTTCTGGACATAACTTATCATAAATGTCAATGATCTGCTCTTGGTTTTCCTTATGCAAGAACTTATTGATAACATCCACACTCCAAATGTTTCTTCTGAAAGGGAATACAGACTGGATGTTTGGTTTAGAAGACACATAGCCATCTCGGTCTTCGTCACCACGAATACCAACATAAGAAACAGCATAATCATCACCAACATATCTTTCAAACTCGTCCAGCTTCATTTTCTTCGTACACCAACGAGCCTGAGGCGAGGGCAAAAAGCCACCTGTCGCCTTCAAGAAATGCTCAAAAGGCGTTGGCTCTGGACTATCCTCTGCTGCCCTAAGACGCTTGATATTTCCGAGATAAGCACTCAGTCTATCTATCAGCAATTCTGTCTCAGCCAGTTCGCAGCCAGTATCTGAATTATAATACTCTATTTTCAGATTAGGGTATTTCTGCTTCAGATAGATGGCTAAAGCCGCACTGTCCTTTCCACCCGATATTCCTAATATATGTCTTACTTTCATTTTCCTAATTTCTTATTCAAGATCTTCAACAACGTACATACCGAAATGTTGTCATTATCCATTCCTGTAAGAAGTTGTTCGATATGGTTCTCTAACTCTTCCGACTTAACCTTGTCGCTTTCTGGCAATCTAAAAGTCTGAGCATGAATATTATTTCCTTTTGTAGAAACCAAATCCAAAGAATAGACCTCATCCTTTTCGTCCTCAGCCATCTTGGATATGTCAGAATATTTTTCACACTCTTGGAACAGAGTTGTCAAGCTATCAATGAGTTTTTCCTCTTGATCATCACGCAAACGTTCCAAAGGTTGCTCCAAAGCCGTATAACAAATGGATTGATACCACTCTGTACGATTATCAAACTCAGTCATCACATGGTGATAAAACTCTTTGAGCCTATCCGTCAAAAGATATTCTTTGACATAAGCAAGACGTTTTCTGATTTCTACAACATATTCTGCATAATCGTAAGTTTCGATACCAAGAGTTTCAAGCAACTTGCTTTCTACTCTATCTATCATGTCGGAATAACAAGAGCGTAGTTCCTTTACGGCTCGATTGATGACATAACAAAACTCCTGCACCTTCTTGGAATCTTGCAAAGCTTCCTTGTCATATCCCAAAGCTTCTGGCAAATCCTCAAAGAAAGTCTTCTCTGGATCCTTAGCCTTGGCCAATGTATCACGGAATCTTACCGTCTGCTCATG
>FR893305.1:0-10436 GCA_000436035.1 Prevotella sp. CAG:732
TTCGGAGCCTGCTCGGGCAGTACGAGTGGAGGTTTGAAGGGTATCCGTGGCGTGATGCTGGTGAAAATGGTGAAGAACGAGTTCCGACAGATTCTGCACCCTAACGCCGTGCTGCCGCTGAAGATTGATGGTGTGAACGTGCCGATGCAGAAGCGGGTAACGCTGCTCGCCTTCCTCACTACCTATCTCATCATCTGCCTGGGCATCTCCTTCACGATGATAGCCATGGGCATCGACAACACCAATGCCATCACCATCACCCTGAGCTGTGTGGGCAATGTGGGACCTACCTTGGGTACAGAGATAGGACCAACGATGTCGTGGAGCGAACTGCCTGATGTGGCAAAATGGTTCTGCTCGCTGATGATGCTCATTGGACGTTTGGAGATATTCAGCGTGCTGGTCATCTTCACTCCTGCCTTTTGGAAAGAAAACTAAATCGCATAAAACATATATATATTATCAACTAATAATAAATTAAAGTCAACATGAAACCTTTAAAATTTCAACCACTATTGAAGTCCACCATTTGGGGTGGCAACAAGATTATCGCCTTCAAACACCTCGACATCCAGCAAGAGAACGTAGGCGAGAGTTGGGAAATCTCTGGCGTTCCTGGCAATGAGAGCATCGTTGCCGACGGCGAGATGAAGGGCAAGAGCCTCAACGAGGTTGTCGCCGAACTGAAGGAGAGCTTCCTCGGCGCCGACAACTACAAGCGTTTCGGCAATGAGTTCCCTTTGCTCATCAAGTTTATCGATGCCAACCGTGACCTTTCCATCCAGGTTCACCCTAACGATGAGATTGCCCACAAGCAAGGCAAGGAGCGTGGCAAGACCGAGATGTGGTATGCTCTTCCATGTGAGCCTGACGCTAAGCTTTACAATGGCTTGAAGATGCAGATTACTCCTGAGCAGTACAAGGAGATGGTGGAAAACGACACCATCACGGATGCCTTGGCTCAGTATAACGTAAAGGAAGACGACTGCTTCTTCATCCCTGCCGGTCGTATCCACGCCATCGGAACAGGTTGCTTCGTGGCTGAGATTCAGCAGACCAGCGACGTCACCTATCGCATCTACGACTTCAAGCGCAAGGACAAGGATGGCAACTATCGTCAGCTCCACACCAAGGAGGCTGCCGAGTGCATCGACTACACCGTCTTGGAGAACTATCGCCAGGAATACACTCCTGCCAAGAACCAAGGTGTGAGCATGGTGCAGTGCCCATTCTTCAACACTGCCGTCTATGATCTCGATGAGCCTATGACACTCGATTACTCCGAGTTGGACAGCTTCGTTATCCTCATCGGCTTGAAGGGTGAGGCTCAGATCACCGACAATGAGGGCAACGAGGTTACCTTGCAAGGCGGCGAGAGCATCGTCATCCCTGCATCAACCAAGACTTTGAAAGTTGAGGGAACATTGAAGTTCCTGGAAACTTACGTATAATTTAATTCATAATTAAGAATTAATAATTAAGAATTAGACCTAACGAGATGAGTCTCGCTTACTAATTGTTGGGTGACAAGGCGCATCTCCCTTATCAAAAGGCACATTTCTTAATTATTTATTCTTAATTATTTATTATTCAAAAACTTCTCCACATCTCGCTGTATCTTCTGAAACTCTGGCGAGAACTGGTAGAAGGTATTCTTCTTCATCATCATCTTTACCTTGCCCAAGCTGTTCTCATAGCAAGCCATTTCGGTTCGAGCTTGCTCGGAATGGATGGCACGGTCACGGATTTCATTCTCACGCTCATTGCGAAGCGTGTCGCAGACGGTCTGTACGATAGGACTCACCACGATGTCGAAAAGATGATGCCCCTGTATATATAAATAGGTGTTATGCTCATGGATGCCCAAGCTACGCAAACGCTTAGCCTCTGCATCCAACGTTTCCTTGATTTTCGGGAAGCGGCGCTCCAACTGGAATACCTTCGCCCTCACCTTCTTGCTCAGATAGTCGATCGCCCACTTCGGGTCTTGGATTCGTACGGAAGGCAAGACCACCACCTTGTTGAACTCCGACATATCAAAGTGCATCGTCATCTTACGGCGACGCACGAAAGCAATATGCCAGACGAAGAGCGGCCATATCGTCTGGGAATAAGAATCCAGGAAACGCTCAAAATTGAAAAGATTATGGTCATTGAGCGTCACCATCACACAAGTTTCGTGCAATCCCTTGGCATAGCACTGATAGTTTTCGATGGCGTAGGCATAGGTGTGGAAGATGTAAGGACTCTCCAACATCTGTTTCGACATCTCGGTCTCGCCTTGTAGGATATAGTCGTAGTCGGCATCCACACAGGCTATCATGTCACGTCCCAAGCCCTTGAGCATATTGGAGATGGCAGCCTTCTTGCCACGATCCAAATGCTGGTTGCGAGAGGGAAGCATGATGTCAAACTCCATCTTCTCATTCTCAAAACGCCCCAGCACCGACCGCCAAAAGAAGACGTCATCATAGCTCTCGACGTATGCCACTATCTTACGCCGAGCCTTCTTCGAGGTCATCTTGTTGGCAGCCTCGAAGTATTGTGAGTTGATGTTATCGGTTAGTCGCTTTCCCATCATTTCCAGTAGGTTTTAACATACTAATAGATTCTTCACTCTTCGTTCTTCACTCGTCACTTAATTGTGATGTCATCCACCTCGGTCACACGGTCTGTCCAACCATTCATCACCACGGCAGGACTATGAGTTGTCATGATGATTTGGATGTTTGGATTGAGTTGCAACACCAAGTCGATGAGGCGCTTCTGCCATTCAAAGTGAAGACTGATTTCCGGTTCGTCCATGAAGAGCACGTATGGCTGGTTGTCCTCCACCAGGACGGTGAGGAGGATGGCAAGGATTTGCTTCTCGCCTGCCGAGAGTTGATAAGGCAAGAGTTGCTCGCCCATCTGGTTGAAGCTAATCTCGTTGGCAGTGCGGATGATGGTCTTTCCAGTGTCCTTGAAAAGACTATCCACTATATCTTGGAAGAGTTTCTTGGGCTCGCTTAGGGTTTGTGCCTTTTGGGCAGCATCCGGCTCACCACCCTGGAGCACGGCGATGATACGATTGCCGATGTTTACCTGGTAATCGAGATACTTGCGCTGGAGTTGGAAGAGTTGCCAGTCGAGTTCGGTGACGAGCGACAAGTCAATCTTATTGATCATCTCCGCATTCATCAGCGGTCTATCCACAGAACGAATCACATCGAAGCGAATCCATTTAGCCTCCTCTGGCTCCACCTGTAGGTGAACGCCCTTGAGCAGATGGCTAGGAAATTCGCCTCCTTGTGCCAAGCCTTTCACCACCTTATTTAATATAGTACTCTTACCCACACCGTTCACACCACTGAGGATGTTGACACGGCGGTCGAGGTTCCAAAGGATATGTTTGGTACCACTCCATAGAGAATCTATCTCTATCTGCTTGATATAGTCGGCATATTTCTGCATAGTCTTTCTCATTTTAAGGATTGACACGAGAAAAAGTTCCCGTTCTTTCGATTTTCTAACCGCAAATATAATCATTTTCCTCGAAAATTAGTACCTTTGCACCCGATTTTAAACATAAATAAGAAAAAAAGAAAAATAAATCAGAGAAAATGGATAACAAAAGACCTCTTATCGCCCACTTGTGCCTCTTCTGTTCTGGTGCCTTTTGGGGATTGATGGCTCCAGTAGGCAAGGATGCGATGATGCACGGCATCGACGGCATCGACCTCGTGAGCTTCCGTGTCTTGGGTGGTGCTATTCTTTTTTGGCTTACCTCCTTTTTCACCAAGAAAGAGAAAGTGCCTGTCAAAGACATCTTCTTGTTTGGCGCAGCGGGCATCTTCGCCCTTGTTTTCAACCAGTGTTCTTACACCATCGGCCTCAACATGACTTCGCCTAGCAACTCCAGTATCATGACTACCTCCATGCCTATCTTCGCCATGGTTCTCTCGTTCTTGATTCTAAAGGAGCCGATCACTTGGAAGAAACTCGTCGGCGTGCTGATGGGATGCATGGGAGCCATCATCATCATCACGACCAGTGCCACTTCGGGCAATGCCAAGGTAGGCAACATCTGGGGCGACCTGCTCTGTATGTCGGCTCAGCTCTCCTTCGCCCTCTACTTGGCGCTCTTCAAGAACTTGCTGTCGAAATACTCCCTCTTCACCATCAACAAGTGGATGTTCACCTGGGCCACCATCGTGATATGGCCATTCACCATCGGTCATGTGGGAGCCATCGACTTCGCCTCTGTTCCGATGAGCACTTGGTGGGAAGCTGGCTACGTCATCTTCTTCGGCACCTACTTGGGCTACATCTGCATGATGATCGGTCAGAAGACATTGCGTCCTACAGTCGTTTCGGTTTATAACTATGTGCAGCCTGTGGTATCGGTCAGCGTGAGCGTCATGGCTAGTCTTGCCGTTTTCAAGGGTATGCAAGCCTTCGCAGCCCTCCTCATCTTCTCCGGTGTTTGGCTCGTTGTCAAGAGTAAGTCGAAGAGAGACATGGAGAAAGAAGAACAAAAGCTAGCTAAGAGTGAAGCATAAAGTTTAGCAAAAAAGTAGAATCTAAGTTTGCAAAGCTAGAAGATTAAAGTCAATGTAAGCTTTAACAACTGTTTCTGCCCCCATTTGTGACAATATTTCCGTCACAAATGGGGGTATTTCTTTGCATCGGATAAAGAAAACGCACTCAAATACTTGCTCATTCAAAGAATAATCCTTATCTTTGCCCACAAAATATAATGACAACAACTAACCCAAACATCATAAAGTATGAGAAAAATCCTAAGCCTTACAGTGGCTTGTCTCCTGACAAGCTGGATGTCTGCACAGACGGTTGCCAACATGGACAGCCTGAAAGCAGAGAAGAAATCAGTCGCCACTTCCATCAAACTTACAGGCAAGCTCACCACCGTGGGAAATTCTGATTTCCGACAGATGAGAGACCTCTGTTGGCAGTTGCGCCATGTCGATCTGAGTGCGTCGGATTGTCCTTCCATTCCGAAGAACGCCTTCCACTCTCGCCATCACTTGCAATCCATCATTTTGCCTGCCAATCTTCAGTCGATTGGCTCACAAGCCTTCTTCGCTTGCGACAAACTACAATCTATCAGTTTGCCAATCCAGGTAAAACAAGTGGGCAAAGCTGCTTTTTCGGGTTGCAAGAACTTGCAAGACATCACCATCAATGGCACACCCAAGATAGAAGACTTCGCTTTTGCCAACCTTCATTCGTTGAAGGTCATCACTTTGACTTCCAAGATTCCACCTCAGGCTAGCGCCTCCACTTTCTCAGGCATCAACCTCGGCGAATGTCGCCTTGTCGTACCGAAGGGAAGCGAGAAGGCATACCGAAAAGCTGAGGGATGGAAACTTTTCTATGGCATCAACAAACAGGCGAGAGAAGTTTGCAACCCAACCGACTGTCTGATTCCTGTTCCGATGAAGTTGACCGTAAACCAGAAGCAGGCTCCTCTCGAAGTGAATGGCATCTGGAGCATCAAGTCGGCTGATGGTTTGAGCAACGAACAAGAACATGCGCTCAGAATCTTGGGCGAGAGAATCGACAAGAGCAAGGTGAACAAATCGAAGAAGCTCACCCTCACCTTGGCATTGGACGAAAGCCTTGATGACCCAGAATCCTACACGCTCGACGTAAAGGCTAAGGAAGTTATCATCAAGGGAAAGACAGCCGCTGGTGTATTCTATGGTTTGATGACCTTCGACCAGTTGCTCCGTGGCGATGGCTCCAAGAAGTGCAGCGATGCCATCATGCAAGCCTCCGTATCCGATCAGCCACGCACGCATGTAAGAGAGTTGATGCTCGACCCAGTGCGAACCTTCATCCCATTCGACCAGCTCAAGGCATTCATCCCAGAGATGGCTCGCTACAAGCTCAATGCCGTGCATCTCCACCTCGTGGACGACCAAGGTTGGCGCATCGAGATCAAGAAATATCCTAGATTGACAGCCGAGGCAAGCAGCCGTTGGAACATGGACGACATGCTGATGCCTATCAAGGGCTATTACACCCAGGAGCAAATGAAGGAGTTTGTGGCATACGCAGCCAAATATCACATCCAAGTGATACCAGAGATAGAGATGCCTGGTCATGAGGTGGCAGCCATCAGCGTTTATCCAGAGCTTACCTGCCATGCCAAACAAGTACCTATCCGTACCACTTGCGGTGTGTCAGACGAACTTCTCTGTCCGGGCAACGAGTTCACCTACGAGTTCTTGGGCAATGTATTCAAGGAGTTGGCTGATATATTCCCTTCTCCTTATATCCACTTGGGTGGCGATGAGGCTGGCAATCCGGCACTCGACTGTTGGACCTCCTGTCCTAAGTGCCAGGCATTGAAGAAGAAGTTGGGTATCACCACCACCGATCGTTCCGAGAACTGGCGATTGCAGGGCTATCTCTTCGACCACATCATTGATATGCTCAAGACGAAGTACCACAAGACACCGATGTTCTGGTATGAGACCGACTTCAAGAAGATTCAGCCGGGCTGTATCACCTTCGCTTGGCGTGTCGGCCTGACGAAAGAAGCCCTCGACGCAGCCATCCGCAACAATGCCCGCGTCATGCTTTGTCCTGGCGAGCACTGCTATCTCGACTATCCGATGGCTAAGGGCGACATGCCTGAGGTCAACTGGGGTATGCCAACCACCACCCTCAAGAACACCTACGACCTCGACCCAAGCTGGGGCATGGGCGACGAATTTGAGAAGAACAACCTCTTCGGTGTGGCAGGAACTCTTTGGAGCGAGTGCATCAACACCCCTGAGCGCATCTACTACCAAGCATATCCTAGAGCCTTGGCACTTGCCGAGGTGGGATGGAGCCAAGACAAGAATCGCTCTTGGAACGGTTTCCTCCATCGCTTGAAGCCAACGCTCAACGACATGATGAGAAGAGGCATCACCTTCTCGCTGGAGTATTGATTCTAATGGAAATATCTCCTCATTGGAGTATTGATATGGCACAAGGCTTTTCCTAGTTTCGGCTAAGAAAAGCCTTTTTTGATGCGAATACCACAAACGTGGTAGCCATAATGCCACTACTGTGCGATTTCCTACCCCAAAAAATCGCCGTATCTTTGCAGCGTCAATCAGAGATTAATAATTTAAAGAAAGGACATAGATTATGAGTACAGAAAAGAAACTTCGCTTTGAGACACTTCAGCTGCACGTAGGTCAAGAGAACCCTGATCCAGCTACCGACGCTCGTGCGGTACCTATCTACCAGACCACCAGTTATGTGTTTCGCAACTCTCAGCACGCAGCCGATCGCTTCGGTCTTCGTGACGCAGGTAACATCTATGGTCGTTTGACCAACTCTACCCAGGGTGTATTCGAGGATCGTGTAGCAGCCCTCGAAGGTGGTGTAGCTGGCTTGGCAGTCGCTTCTGGTGCAGCAGCTGTAACATACGCTCTCCAGAACATCGTACAGAACGGCGACCACATCGTTGCAGCCGACAACCTCTATGGTGGTTCTTTCAACCTCATCACACATACACTCAGCACACAGGGCGTTACCAACACCATCGTTGACGTTCGCGACTTCGCTGCTGTCGAGGCTGCTATCCAGCCAAACACCAAGGTGCTCTACGCTGAGACCTTCGGCAATCCAAACTCTGACGTAACCGACATCGACAAGTTGGCAGAGATTGCTCATCGTCACAACATCCCATTGATTATCGACAATACATTTGGCACCCCATATTTGATTCGTCCTATCGAGCACGGAGCCGACATCGTAGTTCACTCAGCTACCAAGTTCATCGGCGGTCATGGTTCATCTCTCGGTGGTGTCATCGTAGATGGTGGTAAGTTCGACTGGAAGGCAAATGCCGACAAGTTCCCTACCCTCGCTAAGCCAGACCCATCTTATCATGGTGCTATCTTCGCCGACGTAGCAGGTCCAGCAGCCTTCGTAACTCGTATCCGTGCGGTCATCCTTCGTGATACAGGTGCAACCATCAGCCCATTCAACGCTTGGATTTTGCTCCAGGGCTTGGAGACATTGAGCCTCCGTGTAGAGCGCCACGTACAGAACGCATTGAAGATTGTGGAGTACTTGGAGAAGAATCCTAAGGTAGCCAAGGTAAATCACCCATCCGTACCTACCCATCCAGACCACGAGCTCTACAAGAAGCTCTATCCTAATGGTGCAGGTTCTATCTTCACCTTCGAGATCAAGGGCGGTCAGGAGCAGGCATGGGAGTTCATCGACCACTTGCGCATCTTCTCATTGCTCGCCAATGTGGCTGATGTGAAGTCACTCGTTATCCACCCAGCTACCACCACTCACTCTCAGATGAGTCCTGAGGAGTTGGAGCAGCAGCACATCTATCCTTCTACCATCCGCTTGAGCGTTGGTATCGAGAATATTGATGACTTGCTGGAGGCACTTGACGAGGCATTCACCTATGTAAAATAATTTAATTTAGAACGCTATGACAAAGATATATAAGCAGATTACCGACTTAATCGGTAAAACCCCTTTGGTGGAGCTGGGCAAGTACTCAGCCTCCAAAGGTTTGGAGAACCCAATCATCGCAAAGGTCGAGTTTTTCAACCCTGGCGGTAGTGTGAAAGACCGTATCGCATTCGCCATGATCGAGGATGCAGAGAAGAAAGGTCTCTTAAAACCAGGAGCCACCATCATCGAACCTACCAGTGGTAATACTGGCGTCGGTTTGGCATTGGTATCAGCCGTCAAGGGCTATCACCTCATCCTCACCATGCCTGAGACCATGAGTATCGAGCGTAGAAACTTGGTGAAGGCTTACGGCGCACAGGTGAAACTGACGAGTGGCAAAGATGGTATGCCAGGAGCCATCAAGGCAGCCGAGGAATTGAGAGATTCTATCCCGGGCTCAGTCATCTTGGAGCAGTTTGAGAATCCAGCCAACCCAGCCAAGCACTATGAGACCACGGGGCCTGAGATTTGGGCTGACACCGATGGTGAGGTTGACATCTTCGTTGCTGGTGTAGGTACGGGCGGTACGATTTCTGGTATCGGCAAGTACTTGAAGGAGCAGAATCCTAACGTGAAGGTCATCGCCGTAGAACCTGCCACTTCTCCAGTATTGAATGGCGGTCAGAGCGGTCCTCACAAGATTCAGGGCATTGGCGCAGGCTTCATCCCTAAGACCTACTCTGCCGAGTACATCGACGAAGTGTATGATGTACAGAACGACGATGCCATCAAGGCAGGTCGTGAGTTGGCTCAGACCGAGGGGCTCTTAGTAGGTATCTCTTCAGGTGCCGCAGCCTTCGCTGCCACCGAGATAGCCAAACGTCCAGAAAACAAAGGTAAGAAGATTGTCGCTCTCTTGCCAGATACAGGTGAGCGTTATCTGAGTACAGTACTCTACGCTTTCGAGGAATATCCTCTGTAAAGCAATATGTCCTATCACTTTCCTCGCTTAGCGATAAGCGAGGGAATACTATTAAATCTAGCAATGGACCGTTTTGGCCCATCGCTAGATTTTCTCGTTTTCAATGTCAGTTTTTATAACTGTTTCTGCCCCCATGTGACAGCCTTTTAGCAAGAAACGTTCGAAATATTTGGCGGTATTGAATAGAAACATTAATCTATCTTAAATAATTGATTTAAAAAGCTGATGCACCATTTCAGTGCATCAGCTCATTCTTATGTCTTGCCCTTTCCTGCAAGACCGACTTTTAGATTGATGATTTCTATTTCTGAAGACCTTACTTGATGGCCTTCTCTGCCGCAGCCACAGCCTTGGCAACGCCCTTGTTGAGAGCCACTTGCGCTTTTTTCTTGGCTGCATCGGTCTTGGCATTCATCATGTTGTCGTAGAGCGTCCAGAGCTTCAACTTGGCGGTAGCCTCCTTGTATGCCTTGGTGTAGGCATTGGCGGTAGCCTCTGTGGCAGCCTCCTGCTCAGGAGTGGCATAAGCGTGACGATAGCCCTTCTCCTTATTCCACAAGCCACGAGTGAAGTCTGGGAACGTCACTGGAGAACAGTCGTTGTCAAGAGAGATGGCACTCAACTCGGCGATGGCACACCACTCTGCCAAGTCATACACATCCATGTCGAGTGGCAAACCGTTCTGCAAGCAGTAGATGAGACGGGCACACATGACGAAGTCCATGCCGCCATGACCGCCCACCTCCTTGGCGAGCTTGCCAAACTTCTTGAGTATCGGACTCTCATATTTCTCCTCCAAAGCCTTGCGCTGCTCATCTGGCATAAAGCTATGAGTAGATAAGTCATCCACCTTAGGTTGGTTGCCCGTAGCCTTCAACTGACTGGCATCGACTGCGTAGCCTTCCACAGGATACTTATTGGCAAATCCTCTCGTTCCCGTCAACTGATAGAGACGGTTGTAAGGCTGAGGATTCATCACGTCGTGCTGGAGTTCGATTACTTTCTCGCCCTCGGTGCGAATGAGCGTCGT
>FR893305.1:10458-18915 GCA_000436035.1 Prevotella sp. CAG:732
GTCGTGGTGTGGTCGCCATTGCGGAACTCGGTACAAGGCTTGCCCGTCTTCTTCTCCACGAGCTCCTTGCCGTGTACGCTCTTCGTGTCCATCGACACAAGCGTCTTCATGCGGTCGCCACGATGGATGTCGAGAGCCTGGGCTACAGGACCGAGACCATGGGTGGCATAGAGGTCGCCACGATTCTCCTTATTATATTTCAATCGCCAACCGAGCTGGTCAGGATCGGAGCCATTTGGATTCTTCCAATAGTAATCCCAGAAATCATCGAGATTGTGGATGTAAGCACCCTGGGCACGAAGAATCTCACCGAACACGCCATGCTGAGCCATGTTCATAGTACGCATCTCAAACCAGTCGTAGCAGCAGTTTTCGAGAATCATACAGTTGAGTTGCTTCTGCTCAGCCAGATTGATGAGGTCCCAGCACTCCTGCAGGTTCATAGCCGAAGGCACCTCATCAGCCACGTTTTTGCCATTCTCCAAGGCACACTTTGCCACGATGGCATGGTGCTCCCAGTCGGTGGCGATATACACGAGGTCGATGTCCGGACGCTTGCACAGCGCCTCGTAGCCCTTCTCGCCATAATATACGGCGGCAGGAGCCAGTCCGTTCTTGCGCAGGCGCTCGTTCTGCTTCACTGCACGCTTCTCCTCATAGTCGCAGAGAGCCACCACCTGTACGCCAGGGATGAGACTGAAGTTCTCCACGGCACCCGGTCCACGCATTCCGAGACCCACGAGTCCGATGCGCACCACCTTCTTCTTTGGCAGTGCCAAGCCGAGCACATCCTTCTGGCCCTCAGGTCTTTGAGGAGTCTCAATGACGATTTTGCCCTTGTTCCAGTACCACTTGGTGGTAGGCGAGAGCGACTGTGCGTTTGCCGACTGGAAGCCCAGGGAGAGCATAGCGGCAAAGGCGAGACTGAAAAGCTTTAACTTCTTCATAGATTGTTGTTTTTTATTCCAGTTTCACACTTGTGAAAGCTCAGTTATTATATAATGTTACAAAAATAAACATTTTTTCCGAGCCATCCATCATCTTTCATGTTAAAAGTTCTTGGATGAAGCCAAATACCCAACACAAGTGGTGACGTTCATCTGCTGAACGTCACCTCTCATTACAGAAATTGCCCCTATCTCACAAAGGATTCCTTGCGGAAGAGAGTCTTTACGCTCACTCGGTCGTACAGGAGATAGCCACGCTTCATCCACGTCTTGATCATCTCGCGAGTGCCGGCGATGTCCATGCCGTTGTCGATGCGAGCCGACTCGACCTGTCCCCAAGTAAACTCATCGGGCAACTGCTGGAGCAGGTTCTTCGGTCCTCGCTCTCCGATGCGATTCGCCTCCTCCAGTTGCTCTTTCGCCAAGTCGTAGAAGAATCTCATCTTGCACCAAAGGTCATAGTGGAGTGACCATCGGATGAACTCGTCCATCTCCGCCTCCCACTTGCATCCATTAGCCACGTAGAGCACGCTCGCCTTCAGGTAAGCGATGACCAGGGCACGGAAGGTGAAGTTCTCGTAGATGCGGTCTTGCGAGAGGATAGCTATGTCGCGGCACTCCTCTGTCAACTGCTCCAGCAGTCGGGTTGCCTCAGGGCACTCCACCCGTTGGTCTCTCACCTTGCAGAGGTGCTGGATGTAAGGGCGCAACTGCTCGTCAAACGTCTCGTCGTAGGTGCCAAACTGTGGGATGGAGGCACCTATCACTCGTTGTGGGATGGTACAGAAGTTGATGCGGCTCACCGGTCCGTCGTTCACCACCTTGCGGAAGTATTGCTGCCCCTTGCCAATGGTGGTGCAGGCGTTCCAGTTGTAGCGTATCTGGAAGTGCTCGTTCACCGCCTCAGGCGAGACACGGGTCTGTCCGAAGGAGTTGTCGGGGTCGAAGGCGAGACACATGATGCGGAATTTCAATCCCTTGTTGCGTCCTCTTCCAGTACCCTCGATGGTATCCCATTGGTCTATCTCGTTCATTTGCGAGTAGAGGAAGTGTCCCTTGGCTTCCACGGAGCGCAGGGCGAAGGCAGCCATCGTCATGTTAGGGTCGATGTCTTGTATCACGAGGTTCTTGGGGCGAGCAGGCTTGTACTTGTGGGTGCCCATCGTGCTCATCTGTTCTCGCCACTCTCGCTCACGATCCATGTTGACTCTGTCACGCTCACGGATGTCAGCCATGATGTGGTTGATGGGTGCGTTGATGCAGCTCTTTCCGGTGCCTGTGGGAGCCATGAGCACATTCATGAGCGTAGCCTCGTGGTCCACGTTGTCGATGTATCTGAACTTCACCTTGTAGAGGTGGGCGGCAAGGGATGGGAAGACGGCTTGCGCCACCGTAGGCTTATAGATTTTTGGGGTACGGCTCACGAGCAAGCGGATGAGGGATGGGAGTTGCTCCGGCATGGCTGGAGGGAGCTCATCCTCATCGTCCTCGTAATAATCGAGTTCTTCGTCGTCAGTTACTAAATTGGTGCTTGTTTCTTGGTTAGAAGATTCAAGGCTCTTGTTTTTCTGTTCCATTGTTTACATGGTTTTTAATAGTGAAAAAATAAGGGACTCCCAAAGAATGGAGAAGAGGAAGAGGAAAATCTCAAAAGTGGTTATCTTTAGCGGATAGTGCCAGGAATGGGGTGTTTCTCAGGAAATTCTCAAGGTGTCTCTTGATAACAATGCAAAGGTACGAAATATTTTCGGCACCACCAAATCTTTACCCATGAAAGTTGCAAGCACCGATTGGAGGTAGGAGATATAGAACATCCAATGACAATGGGGGCAGTATCACATATTTCTCAGAAGTCCACTTTCCACATTTTTCTATACAAGACAATATAGTATATTATTCTACTATATATACTATTATATATATTATAATATATTTATATATAAGTATATAGAATATAATTTCATATAAGTAGAAAGGCTAAAATTGGAAAAATCATCAAATCACATATCTTTACATATTAACAATCTTAACGAATCCTAACGATAGCGTTTTTCTAGTCTCACCTATGGTTGAATGTCTTGTTTTAATTGTGAAACTGCCCCCATTGTCATGGTTTTCCATCGGTTCTTCTCTCCCCTCCTTCCATCGCTCCATAGCCTTCGAATGCCCAGTCTCATAGCTTCCTAAGTGCCAAAACTATGCTTTACGATGGAAAACTCATAGCTTTGTGAGGCGCAAAACTACGAGTTAGTTTTATTAACAGTTGATTAATATTATTTAATCCTGCGAATTCAACCGCAGAGGATGGAATTTAGACATAAAAATTATGCAAATTTGGAGTTGCATTCCAAATTTGCATAAAATATGGTATTTTATAATAGCATTACAATGGGGGCAGTTACACAATTCAAATATGACATTACATCTGCTAATTTACCTCTCATGCAATTCTTATTGCATACAAATCACGAATGCCCGATTTTCTACAACATCAAGTTCTATTTCAAGCGAGCTTGCGCCTTCTTCCTCCTACGATGCGAGATGATGTATCCTGACAGTAAGACGAGGGTGATAAGCAAGCCGGAGAGGAAGACGAAGAGGTCGGAAAGAGGTCCCAAGAAAGGGGAATAGCATCTGCCGACATGCAATTCGAGAGCGACATTCCACAATGACATGGGGGCAGTTTCACAAATCAAATCCGACATTGATTCCTCATTCCTTGATTTTTTGGGCTCATCGTTACACAGAGCAACGGCTTGCCCCTTCGCATCCTCCACTCCCTTGGCGAAGTCGAAGACCAATGGCTTGCCTCCCAAGAAATCCTCGGAATAACCACAGACGAGGTTGTCGGAAATCGGAATCATCGAAGTCTCCTCGCTTGGCTTGCCAGTGAAGTAATCGAGAATCTGATTTAAAGAATGATTTACTGGGTTCCAGCGATATATCCCTCTGAATGAGCCGACAATCCAGCCTCCCTTGCCATCCGATTCCCAGACCGTGACACCCATCGGGCTCAACTTCGGACACTCAGCATCAGGCAACATTTTCGGAGCTTGCGAGAAGTCCTCATCCACTCTCAGGAAGCCCTCCGAGGTGGAGACGAGCCAATCGCCTTGGACGGCATCCCAACGGATGGCACGGAGCTTGTCCTGCCATACATTGCCATCCTCTCCCACCGCCTGAGGCAGCTTGCTCAACACCAGCGGCACCATCAATGGCGGACGGAGGCACATGCCCGTAATGGCAATCCAGAGTGTCAGCACTATCGTGACATAACCTATCTTGTTATGCCACTTCATATTCCAAGCGAACTGCTTGCCGAGTCGCTTCATCCGAGCCTTAGCTGCAAGTTTCTTCGCTCTTCTGATGCCGTAAGGCAAGATGAAAAGGAGGATGCCCGTAATGGACAACACGATGAGCACCAAGGCGATGGCATCGACCACGAGCTTGCCAGGCAAGCCGAAGAACTCGCCACTGTGCAAATGCCAGACGAGCTTGAAAAGCGTCGTCTTCGGCTCATATTTTTTTGGAGCAGGGATGATTTTAGATTCCACCCGATAAGTTTCTGAAGAAGACTTACCTATCTTAACGATTTCTCCATATTGCACAAAAGGGACTATTGTAAATACACGAGAGCGTGTGAGCGCAACAACCGTCATGCTATCCTTCGCCAATGCGACATCCATGATGCGCTCCTCATTGCCAGGCAGTTCCACCTTCTTCCATCGATGAGAATTCTCATCATAGCGATACACGTCACGCAAGGCGGCGCACCACAGCGAGCCATCCTTCGCCTTCACAACATGGCGCACATTTCGCTCATCAATGCTCTCAGGAAGACCTGCATTGAAGTCTTGCCAAGTCGAGAGACGAGAGTCGGTCAAGAAGACGCCAGCGCAGCCATAAGCTAGGACGGAATCACAATTCTCCGAAGAAAGCGAATGAGCAGCAGATTTCTTCATCACCGTCCCTTTCACGACTCCATTGTTGAAATTCTTGATATGATAGCTCGCAGGAAGCCACTTCCTGCTCACCTCACAGCCCGAAAACACCTCACGATGATTCAAGATGATGCCCGACACGCTGAACACCAACATGAACACCGACAACACCAATCCTAACCAGCGGTGATATTTCTTCCAAGTAAAGTTATATTTCAATCTTGCCATTACATTCATTTTTGGGTTGCAAAGGTACATCATTTCTCTGATTTTCACAATACCCATATATGATGATTTCTCACAATAATTTACACTTTTCCCTTATCTTCTCCCATTTTTACGTTAAAATAGCCATCTTATCGAATAAAAATGCAGAAAAGTCATTATTTTATTGTACCTTTGTCACCATCAAAAACTGGCGTGCCATATTTGCACACACAGACATATCTAGAATAAAAACCAATATTCATACATATTTATTTATGAAGAAGATATTCTTATCAGCTGCCCTCCTGGCAGCATCGCTCGCATCCTTCGCACAGCAGAATCCGCTGTGGATGCGCTACCCTGCTATCTCGCCCGATGGCTCCACCATCGTTTTCGCCTACAAGGGCGACATCTACAGCGTTCCTTCACAGGGCGGTGAGGCTCGACAGCTCACCACCAACGCCGCCTTCGACTCCTACCCCATCTGGAGCCCGGACGGCAAGAAGATAGCCTTCGCATCCAATCGCGAGGGAAGCATGGACGTATATGTCATCAATGCCAATGGCGGTGCGCCTACCCGACTCACCACCAACAGCGGCTCGGAACTCCCCGTTGCCTTCAAGGACAACGACCACGTGCTCTTCTCTGCCAACGTGATGCCTACCGCCCAGAGCAACCTCTTCGCCAGCCGTGAGTTCTCACAGGTATATGAGGTGAGCACACAGGGCGGTCGCCCGAAACTCTACTCCGTGCTGCCGATGGAAAACATCAGCATCAACGCCAAGGGACAGGTGCTCTACCACGACTGCAAGGGCTACGAGGACAAATGGCGCAAGCACCATACATCGCCTATCACACGTGACATCTGGATGCTCGATGGCGGTAAGTATCAGAAACTCACCTCCTTCAAGGGCGAGGACCGCAACCCAGTATGGGCGCAAGATGGACAGTCGTTCTACTACCTGAGCGAGCAGAACGGCTCCTTCAACGTATATCATCGCAATGTCGGCAGTGGCAAGGACACCCAGGTGACCCACAATCAGAAGAACCCTATCCGATTCCTCACCTCCTCACAGAGCGGCTTGCTCTGCTACGGCTATGATGGCGAAATCTACACCGTCAAGGAGGGCGCCGAACCTCAGAAGGTGAACATCTCCATCACCACCGACAATGCCGAGCCTAGTCTCGTGCGCCAGATTCGCTCCAATGGAGCCACCGAGATCGCCCTCTCGCCTAGTGGAAAGGAAGTGGCTTTCGTGATGCACGGCGACGTGTATGTGACATCGGTCGATTACAAGACCACCAAGCGCATCACCGACACGCCTCAGCAGGAGCGCAACGTGAGCTTCTCGCCCGACGGCAGGGCTCTCGTCTATGCCTCCGAGCGCAACGGCGTATGGCAAATCTACCAGGCGAAAATCAAGAACGCCAGCGACAAGAACTTCACCTATTGCACTGATATAGAGGAGGAAGCACTCACCCACAGCAACCTCACCTCGCAATATCCTGCCTACAGTCCTGACGGCAAGGAGGTGGCATTCTACGAGGATCGTGCCACTCTGAGAATATTGAATCTGAAGTCGAAGGACGTGCGCACCGTGCTCGATGGCAAGTACAACTACTCTTACTCGGATGGCGACATCTGGTTTGAGTGGAGTCCCGACAGCAAGTGGCTCCTCTGCAGCTATATCGGCACAGGCGGCTGGAACAACACCGACATCGCACTGGTGAAGGCAGACGGCAAGGAGGTACACGACCTCACCGACAGCGGATACAGCGACAGCAACGGCAAGTGGGTGCTCGGTGGCAAGGCGATGCTCTTCGAGAGCGACCGTGCCGGATACCGCAGCCATGGCAGTTGGGGTGCCGAGGACGATGCCTACCTGATGTTCTTCGACCTCGATGCCTACGACCGATTCCGCATGAGCAAGGAGGAACTGGAACTCGCCGAAGCCAACAAGGACGTGAAGGAGAAGAAGGCTGAGGAGAAGGACGAGAAGAAGAAGGAGGACAAGCAGAAGAAAGCCGAGGAGAAGGGCAAGACCGAGGTGGAGAAGGTGAAGCCACTGGAGCTTGACATCGACAACTGCCGTGACCGCATCGTGCGTCTCACCGTCAACTCCTCTCGCATGGGCGATGCCATCCTCGACTCCAAGGGCGAGAAAATCTACTATCAGGCTGCCTTTGAGGGCGGTTATGACCTCTGGTGCCACGACCTGAAGGAGAATACCACCACGCTGATGATGAAGAACATCGGTGGCGGCGGCTTCGTTGCCGACAAGGACGTGAAGAACCTCTTCCTCTGCAATGGCGGCATCAAGAAGATAGACTTGGCGAGCAAGCAGACCAAGGGCATCGACTTCGAGGCTCCGTTCAACTACAAGCCTGCCGAGGAGCGTCAGTATCTCTTCGACCACATCTGGCGACAGGTGAAGGACAAGTTCTACGACCCTAACCTACAGGGTGTTGACTGGGATGGCTATCGCAAGGTATATGAGCGTTATCTGCCTTATATCGACAACAATTTCGACTTTGCCGAGATGCTGAGCGAGATGTTGGGCGAGTTGAATGCCAGCCATACCGGTTGCCGTTACTATCCATCGGGCGCATCCCTCCAGACAGCCGCTCTCGGTGTCTTCCTCGACCCTAACTATGAGGGCGACGGCTTGAAGATTCAGGAGATCATCAAGCGTGGTCCTTTCGCCGTGAAGAAGAACGAGGTGACTCCGGGCAGCATCATCGAGAAGATAGATGGCACCGACATCAAGGCTGGCGAGGACTACAATGCGCTCTTGGACGGCAAGGCTGGCAAGAACGTGCGCCTCACCATCAAGAATGCCAAGGGCAAGCGTTTCGACCTCACCATCAAGGCGATTTCACAGGGAGCGCAGCAGGAGTTGCTCTACAAGCGCTGGGTGGATAGAAACCGCGCCATCGTGGATAGCGTTTCGGGCGGTCGCATCGCTTACGTTCACGTGAAGGCGATGAACAGCGAGAGTTTCCGCACGGTATATAGCGAGTTGTTGAGCGACAAGAATCGCAATCGTGACGCAGTGATCGTGGATGAGCGTCATAATGGCGGTGGCTGGTTGCACGACGACCTCTGTACCTTGTTGAGTGGCAAGCAGTACCAGGAGTTCGTGCCTCATGGCAAGGTAGTGGGCAAGGACCCATTCAATAAGTGGACGAAGCCATCCTGCGTATTGATTTGCGAGGACGACTACAGCAATGGCCATGGTTTCCCTTGGGTATATAAGGAGTTGGGCATCGGCAAGTTGATTGGTGCTCCTGTGGCAGGTACGATGACGACAGTATGGTGGGAGACGCTGATGGACAGAAGTCTTGTCTTCGGCATTCCTCAG
>FR893305.1:18928-27471 GCA_000436035.1 Prevotella sp. CAG:732
TCTTCGGCATTCCTCAGGTCGGTTGTCGTGACATGCGTGGCACTTTCGGTGAGAACACCCAGCTGAATCCAGACATCGAGGTGTATAACTCTCCTGAGGATTACATCACCGGTCATGATACCCAGCTCATCAGAGCCGTGGAGGAAATGATGAAAGAAACGAAGAAGTAATTAAGGATTTTAGCCCTACTGCATTTTGCAGTAGGGCTAAAGTTAACTCATTTATTTTCAAGATATTAACACAACTGATGGAGCAAAATACTCCATCAGTTTTTTTACAACGTGACATAGTAATCCACCACTACATTGCTAATAGTTCCAGCCTGCCCACATTCTACCATCGACTTGGCGGTGAACTCTGCTTCCAATGAGTCATTAGCATAGACCTGCAAGACTACGACCTCGTCTAAGTCTGTCCTTAGTTGTACATTGTATAATTCCATATTAATTCAAATTTTAGCTATTTCATATGCAAAAATAGACATTCTTTAGACGATAAGCAAATTTTGAGGAGAGAATTTTCAAAAGAAAATAAAAAACTGACGAACCTAGTTACCATGAAATGCGGTAGCAAGGTCCTTGAATCTGATAAAAAACTAGGAAACTAAAGGGTTCTTTAAATTCTCGCTTTACGAAGATTTTTTGGCAATATTGCCACTTTTTCTCTGTAAAGATACGCTTTTTTAGCGAAAAACGGCAATTCTATAGAGATTTTTTGGCAATATTGCCATTTTTTCTCTGTAGAAGGAGTTTTTCACCAGCAGATAACCATATGCCCTATAACAAGGCATATGGGTCTAAATAATCAGCAAGCCTTCTTCTTGCGCTCGCAATATCTTTCACATTGGGCGCAGATGTCATAGCCTAGCATGGCACCAAGGATGAAATCCTCCTCAGGCGAAAGCTGGCACAATGGCTTGGTGACAATCATTCGGATAGCATCCAGGCACTCTCGCTTGCCAAAGAAGAGATTCAATCGGTCATTGCCCACTGGCTGAATGATGTAATCGATGTTCTGACGCTCCAATCTTGTTATGGCAAAAGACTCATATTTCTTGTTGAAGGTGTAAAGCACCAGGCATCGATACGCTCCTCTGTCTTGTCATCCTCGTTCACCTCATCGAGTGCGAGTCCCAGGAACTTGTCGCCATCAATCGCCTCACTGCCATCATAGGTGTATCCATCCGTAGAAACACCAGGCAATACGGTAGCGCCAGCCTCAACGGCAGCATCATAGAGTTCCTTCTTGCCGCCAAAGATTGTGTTTTTCCCATTGGAATTGATAGACGAGATCATCCTACATGAAATGAGTCATCTCAAATTTATGCATCATAGGAAACAATTTTGGGAGTACTTTAGTTTCCTGCTAGGAAGAGATGCCAAACTATACAAAATGAAGGAAAGTGTATTTTTCGCCAAATACGACGAAATGATAGAGTTCTTGCTAAAATAATTGGCAACTGTGCAACATTATTTCTCACTTTTTCATTATCTTTGTGCCAAAATTTAAAAGTTATAGAATATGGCTATCAATCAATTGAACAAATATGTCTGGCTCATAGAGACCATTCATCGAGCAAGGAACCGGGGTGGCATTACCCTAAAGGAGATTCAAAGCAGATGGTTGGACTCTGACCTCAGTGAGGGAACGGAACTTTCACGGCGTACCTTCATCAATAATCTCCATGCCATCGAGGAACTCTTTGAGATTAATATCGAATGCGGCAGCGGATTCCGCTATCACATTGAGTATGGTGACTGTTTCGAGGAAGGAAGCACCAGAAACTGGTTGCTCAACGCCTTCTCGCTCAATGCCATGATAGGTAACAGCCGCAAGCTCAAGGAGAGGGTACTCCTGGAAGACATGCCATCGGGCAGGAATTATCTTCAGGACATCATCAAGGCCATGCGTGACAACCATGCCATCTTCATATCTTACTACAGTTACACTGCCGAGAAATATTATGAGTTTGACATCCATCCGTACTTCGTGAAGGCATTTAAGAAACGTTGGTATGTGGTCGCATATAGTCCTGGCACTGACGATGTCCGTTGTTATGCGCTTGACCGCATGGAGAATGTCATTATTTCAGATAAAGTGTTCAAGATGCCTAAGGACTTGGAACCGGCTGATTACTTCAAAGATTGCTTTGGTATCATCAACAACAAAGATTCTGAGGTCCAGAAAGTTGTACTCAAAGTGGATGCCTTTCAAAGTAACTATATACGCAACCTGCCTCTCCATGACTCTCAAAAGGAGACAAAGCGAACTGACGAATACTCTATCTTTGAGTATCACCTGAAACCAGAGTTTGATTTTGAACAGGAGATTTTCTCGAACATGGACGCCATGGAAGTGCTGGAACCTCTATGGCTAAGAGAAGAGGTGAAGGAAAGAATAAAAAAACTTGCAAGTAAGTATCTTTGAAAGGCAAATCATCAATGTTCTTTTGTCAAGGGACTAAATATCCAGTCCCTTGACACAATCTATAGCTTCGTCAAACATTATTGAGAAATCATTTAAAGTTTTACCATTCAGTAAGTCTTTTATCCCAGAGGCATTATCCCAATATTGATTTCCATTAAAATCCTTCCAAATCCAACATTGATTATTGACAGCTTTCCTCGGAATAGAATAATTTTTTTGGACGTCTTCCCAATCTTTTACATCTTCACGCTTGACACCATCTTCATCTTTTGTTCGAAAGCCAAAGATTAAACCTTTCAAACCTTTGCCTTCAAACTCGAAAGCAAGTTTAAGATACTTCCATTGGGGATTATAAAATGAGAGGCCTGCATATGATGTTTCAAACCAATTCTCTATACAACCATCTCCCATACTTAACCCTTTACTTTTCGCTAAAATTCTTAATTTTGGAAGAAACTCTTCGTTAACGATTCTGTTAACTACTGCATTTTTATTATTAACGATATCATAAATAGCATCTAAATTCTCTTTATGACTTAAAATATCTAATAGTTCCTTATTATCTTCCATAACGTTATTTGTTAATATGTCAATAGTACTAATATATTGATTGATAGTTTCTCTCACGAGCGGAGTTCTTGAAGCCAACTCCACGCAACGATCAAGCCACCCTCTAATATCACTCTTATAGGATAAGCAAACTATATCATTTTCCTTTAAGTCTTCACCCAAAGATTCTTTTGAAGGAGAGCAACCATCCAATGTCAAGTAAATCAATACAAATGATTTTTCCGTATCGTCTCCTTTTTGTGACATTCCATAATTCCAGTATCTTAGCATCTGATGATATTGGTCAACTGCATAGATTTTATTTTCTATGATAATACTATGCTTGCCATCGGTAAGATAAATATCTATTCTGCCGCCTTCACTATCAGTTTGCCTACCTATAAATTTCTCTACTTCTACAGAAGCGATAGTCGTGTCTATTTCTAAACTATCTGCAGATATTGCAGGAAATGTTTTTTGCAGCATTTTCAAAAATGCTTCAAGGAATTTTCCTCTTTGTCCGTGACTTCCTTTTGGATTCAGCAGGTTTGCCAAAAACATAGAGTGTAGATGGACTTCATCTGACATAAAGCCCAAATCATTGAAAATATTATAATTTTCACCACGCTCAAACTTTTCTTTTCTTTGTTCTTTTATTTTTCGTGAAACTATTCGAACTTGGTTTAGAATATTGATTATATCATTCATCACATTATAAGCTATAATTGTTTACCATAGAAACGAAATTCCATCTAAATTATTGTAGAAGTTATTATTTTTGCCAATGAAAATGACTACGCAAACACTCTTGGTACATAAGGGCACGACGATTCATGTTGTTCATCTCTTTTTCTGGATACCAATAAAAATAAGCCGTGAAAAGCATCACCATAAGGATATAGACCGCAATAAATTTTAGGGCACCATAAAACCAACATTTCATTTGACTGATCTCTTTGGTATTTAAAATTTGAATTGCTACTCTCACATCAGCCTTATCAAGACCTTTGCTACCTTCTACTTTCACCAGATGTTCTCGTTGAGAAAACAGAAAATCTTCCTCGTCATCAAGAATTATATAACGATAAGGCTCTTTGGCGTTCAATCTCAACCATTCTGCAATCTCCAAGCCTTTACACCCATGTAAGCCTTGCCATTCCTCCACCCCATCTACATTGCTAAAGTTAATGGAATTGCAAGAAGGTGTCAAGCCTATAACTTCGCCAGGCAATTGGTATTCCTGCCACAATTGCTGTATGTACTCCATGCCTTGCAATCGCCAAGTGGAAGAAATGACGACCTTAGCATCAGTTCTTTCCAACAAGCGGCGTAAATTGGTCACAGCGTTTTTATCAAACTTACCTTTTAGAGTATTGATTACTCCATCAAAATCTAAAAATATATACTTCTCCATACCTTTTTTACACGACGTTTGCATAACCATAATAGCACTACATTAATACATACAATTTTCTCCATGAGGGAAAGACTTCTAAAATCCGTTCCTCCCAAGATTGTTCTCAAATAAGGTCTATTTTCCATACTTGTCTATATTTAGAAGGCGAAATCATCCTCTTCCTCATCCTCACCATTTGGGAACATGACGCTTCTCTCATACTCTGGATCATAGAATTCATACTCATCCTTCACCTGTTTGATTTTCTTCTGGACGGAACAAATCTTCTCCAACTCCGGAAATTGAAGATGTTCACGATTGAACTCCAATATCTCGTTCAGCTCTCTCTCAAAGGAGCAAACCTCTGATTGAAAGTCATCCATGTCAAACTCGGAATCATTGAAGAGGTCATTATCTAGGGCCTCGTCCAAACGGTTTTCCATCTTATCCAATTGCTCTTTTATAGTTTTGTTCATTATGCTTTATTTTTAAGTTATATGTTCGATTTATGAAATAAGAATCTTACCTGATGAAAGATTCATTTTTCGTAGGAGTCTGAGAGTAACAGGATTTGCTTCACCTTGGAAAGCAAATCTTTCTCTGTAACTTCTAAGTTCAAAGATGCCTCATTCCCTGTTATATTGACACCTAAAACACCTGCAAGTTTTATCAGATGTTTCGTACTTCCACTCTTTACAAAAAGACAAATAGACCATTCACCATAAGTACAAAAAAGGGTTATATAAATGGGCATGTTGTCATACATGATTTGATAACCATATTTTTCAACATATGGAATCTTGCCATCGAAGGTTTCCGCTATAAAGGAAGCTATCTCCTCGTGGAACTTCTTCTTAAAAACGTTGGCGTATTCTTCGGAAATCTCATCCTTGGCGCAGATAATCTGCTCTTGGGCATCTTCCAAATCATCAAGCAAATCGTCTAAAGCCGAGCATTTTTCGATAATGTTCAGTCCTTTGAACTTCGCCATTTCTTTATCAATATCAAACTTTTCCATTGTATATCAATTTTAATTATTCTGGTGCAAAGGTAGCCCACACCTGTGTAAATTCCTTTCATACAACAAAAACTTTTTTTATGCGCAATGATTTTTCTCACGTTTTATCTAATTTTGCAGAAAATTTAATGAGCAAGAAACTTTCGAATCTTTGGGAGACTTGGACGCTCACCCAATAGAAATCATTTCAGGAATGGCAGATGGAGCAGACACCTTAGGTATCAAATACGCCAAGGAGCATAAGCTAACAATGGTCCTATACCCTGCGAATTGGGATAAGTATCCGAGGATGGCAGGATTCCTTAGGAACATGAATATGCTTGTTACGGCAACACATCTTGTAGCTTTTTCCGTCTTCAGCCACCAACAACATGCTACTCAATGCCAACCGTGATGAAATGAATCCCGCACACACCAATGGAAAGGAGTGGAAATCGCATCATGGATAGCTGACCATCTCCAAGATGAAGGTCGGTATGTTATTATCGATGATGAATACGTGATACAGGATTCGCAACTGCCACACTTCATCCTGACCAATCCGTATGATGGCATTACTGCGGATCTGGTCAACAAAGCCATTAAGATTCTTAACGGATAAAAGAATTAAGTTTTTCTATAAGTATAACCGTAATTTATGGGATTAAGATATGAACATAAAACATGTATTTGAAGACTCTCGCATAGTCATGCTGGAGAAAGACATTGCAAGAATAAACGAGTATTGTCAATACTCTGATGAAGAAAAGTTTGTGATGAAGCACTTGCTCAAAAAGCGTTGCAACGTACTATGGCAATTGAATGTGTATGACGATGAGACGAAGCTGCTCCTCATCGGTTTCAATGATGCACTTCGAAAGGCATGTACGCAGCTTTATCACCGGACGATGGCAGTTTATCAAGAATACCTGGATCGTAAGGACATTTCTGGAGATTTTGAGGTGGAAGGAAAGATATTCCTTGGTTACGAATATCCTGCACTTCACCCCATTCAGACAGAAACGGCAAAACAGGTGTGGGATACTCTCACATGTGGAGGTTTCAATGCACTCTATGATGAGGGTTGCGCATGGCCGCTCCGATTCAGTAGAGAGCGGCCTTCTGAGCAAAGTATCAATGAGAAATTGGAGAATTGGTTGGGGATGGAAATTGAGAACGACAATTGGAATGAGGGACTGGATAGAGAATGGTCGAAAGATATGCATCTTATACAGCCCTTTCATAATCTATACGATCATTGCTACTTCTCATTATATGACCTCATATATGTCCGTGAGTTCAACCTGGAAGTACATGTGGAGTTTGATGATAAAGTAAAATATTAAACATCAAGCCAAACAAGTCGCTGAAACTCTACAATCTGCGAAAGGATCCGGAAGAGAAGCATAATCTCGCCAAGAAATATCCGGAAAGTGGGAAAAAGTAATCGGCTTTGTAAAACTGAGGGCGTGTCATGGACTTATGACACACCCTCAGTTTTTTATCCGTTTTTCAAGATTTTACGGTCTTTAAGCTACGTGTTTTGCGACAACGTGTTGACTGTAGAATATGCATCGAGCAGCCAGCGTGACAATTATCCATCACCAAGACTTTCTGAATTGGAGATGTTGTAGCGATAGCAGCCATTCTGTCGGCAATCGATATTCACCCAAATGTTTTTCCTGTGTCGTCATACGTCACTCACGTTATTTTTTACTTATCCAAAAAGCTGACAACCTCTGGAATCTCTTTATTCAAGAAGTCGTACCAAAGCTGAGGGCTGTAATATTGTGCAGTATGATGAATCATATAGAACGGTAGCTTGTTGCCGTCTACAAATTGCAGTTCACCTCTCTTAGGATAAGAGTTGTTGATTTTTTCATCCAATGTTTGGATAGAATATTTCACACCTTTCTCTTCAAGAATATTCATGCCTTTGTCGTTTCTTAGACCAACAAATATGCAAACATCAGGTTTGATGATCTGCACGACATCAGCTAAGCACTTCCATGCCGTCTCGTAATCAGCCAAGGAGGGCACCTCATGTGTGCCTTTCATAGGCTCCTGTATGAAGTTATAAGAAGCTATTTTATTCCAAAAGCCCTCGACATCCATGTCGCTTTCATCCAAGAATGTTTTCTGAAGGTTTGTATGGAATTTCCAGCTACCTTCTTCTATTGCACAATTAATGATTCCTCTTGTATACTCCTTGTCTGTAACACATCTATCATATTCCTCTAGGCAGAATTCGCCTTCGTCATTCACCGTATAGTGCGAGTCTCCCATGATAAGCACACGCTTTGGTGCCGAAGCATAGTTGCAACCTATCCAAAGATAGTGTACAAGATTCTCAACTTTATCAAACTGCGAATCAAATTGTTTGTCTGATGTTGTCATAATATCCTAATTTCCGCAACACTATAATTCAATATTATTTATAAGAACCTGAGCAACAAAAAGTTGATTAGTTTTTTGCCATGTCAGAAATCTCACTTGTCTTAGTGTTGCATTTAAAAACAAATAAAACTCTGAATGACACGGCAAAAAAACAAATAAAATCTAAGAAGCACACTCCTTTTGGGGATTTTTTCTATCATGGTGCAATTTGATGCTTTTTTAGCTCAAACCATAGATTCCACCTTGGGATTTTTTAAGTACCTGAGCAACAAAAAGTTGCTCAGGATTTTGCCATGTCAGAAATTTCACTTATCTTAGTGTTGCAAATAAAAAACAAATAAAACTCTGAATGACATGGCAAAAGTACAAATAAAATCTGAGAAACTCACTCCTTTTGGTGGAATTTTTTCGATTATGGAGCAATTTGATGCTCTTTTAGCTCAAACCATAGATTCCACCTTGGGATTGAGATGTACATTGTTTGATTATCAACATAGTGAGATTCTACGCTCTCTGATATGCGTATATCTTTGTGGTGGTTCATGTCTTGAGGATATTTCAACACACTTTATAAAACATTTTATAAAAATATCATAGCCTTCAAAGATATTTTTAAGCTGTGCCATTTTTTTGCACACCCTTGCACTACCTTTGCAATAAATTTTAAATGTTAAGTATATGAAACTGAAAGAACTTTTACTTAGTACGGATTTTGACGCATTGATACCTGCCTTGAAAAAAGAAGGATCTTTGACCATTAGACAGTATCGGGAAGCA
>FR893305.1:27612-28497 GCA_000436035.1 Prevotella sp. CAG:732
GTTTACAATTGCGAAGGTGACCTTTGGGAAAGCAATGTCGCCAAGGAGGTAGTTGTTGCTGATGACTGCAACCTCAGCAAGGAGGAAGTGCTAGCCAAGATTCTTTGGAGTTGTACTTTCTATGGCTATACGCCACAAACTACCCAAGAAACCTTTGAGGACAGAATCAAGCACAAGATGCACACCTGTTATGGTACTATGGCAAGAAAGTTAGAACAAAAGTACTATCTCAATTATTTGCCCGGACATAAAAAGAGAGAGGTTCTCAAAACAATGAGACTCGCATCTCTTAATAGTATAGCCATGAGCATGGAGGACTGGAACTATTGCAAGAAGAGAATCGCCAAAGCATCCAATATCAGAAAGAAGCGTGACTATCGTATGCAGAAGAGAATTGACTATCTAGACTATAGAGAAAAATATGAAGGTCTCCGAGATAAGTTCATGGGTGGAAAGAACATCACTTTTCATGATATGGACTTCATCTATGATGGTTTCTCTATGTTGCTAACCAACATGGAGACTCATACTTATGGAGAAAGCAGCAGAGTGGATTACCTGAAGAAACTGATAAAGTACATCGAGATGGATTCAGACAATGAGTTTTTAAATCCGCAGAAGCTTGTCGTATTATGTAAGGTGTCCTCACTTCATCCTCTTTCTTTGAAGGAGGAAGAAAAAATCAAGAGTGAGTTCCAAATGTTGGCAGGAAAAGGAAAATTAGTCTTTGGTACCAGAGAGGTAAGTTCCGATGTAGTTGATTTGCATTTTACGATACTTATTCAGAAATACGAAAAACGTCAACCACAAACCTACTCGGATGGCTACAGGCATTTATTTAGCTGATGTTTAAAAGACTTGTCACCAAGGTGGAAACCATTCTCT
>FR893306.1:0-3051 GCA_000436035.1 Prevotella sp. CAG:732
TGTTGCCTCACCGTAAGCGTAGAGCAACTGTGCTCCGTGCTGGATAACGGCATTGTACTCCTGACCTGTACCTGGCAAGAATCCTGGTACATCTACGAGAGATACGATAGGAATATTGAAGGCGTCGCAGAAACGAACGAAGCGAGCTGCCTTGCGGCTTGCGTTTACGTCCAATACACCAGCGTATGCTGAAGGCTGGTTGGCTACGATACCTACACTCTGACCATTGAAGTGAGCGAAACCAGTGATAATGTTCTTGGCGAACTTAGGCTGTACCTCGAAGAACTCACCATTATCAGTGATAGCACCGATTACCTTATACATATCGTAAGCCTGGTTAGGATCCTCTGGGATAATCTCGTTGAGGCTGTCCTCCATACGGTCGATAGGGTCTGTGCACTCTACGCGTGGAGCCTCCTCAGTGTTGTTGCTAGGGATGTAAGAAAGCAAAGTCTTGATCATCTCGATAGCCTCTTCCTCTGTCTTGGCTGCGAAGTGGGTAACACCACTCTTGGTAGCATGTACGGATGCACCACCGAGGTGCTCTGCGTCGATGTCCTCGCCAGTAACGGTCTTCACTACCTTAGGACCGGTCAAGAACATGTAAGAAGTCTGCTCCTTCATGATGATGAAGTCGGTCAATGCTGGAGAGTAAACGGCACCACCAGCGCAAGGGCCCATGATAGCAGAAATCTGTGGGATAACACCAGAAGCGAGGATGTTGCGCTCGAAGATCTCACCGTAACCAGCGAGTGCGCAGATACCCTCCTGGATGCGAGCGCCACCAGAGTCGTTCATGCAGATGACAGGTGCGCCCATGGTCATAGCCATATCCATTACCTTGCAAATCTTCTGTGCCATTGTCTCAGAGAGTGAACCACCATTGACGGTGAAGTCCTGAGCATATACATAAACCAAGCGGCCTGCGATAGTAGCACTACCTGCTACCACACCATCGCCGAGGTATTGTTTCTTCTCCATGCCGAAGTTAGTGCAACGATGCAACTTGAACATGTCATACTCCTCGAAGCTGCCAGCGTCAACCAACATTTCGATACGCTCACGAGCAGTGTATTTGCCACGTGCATGCTGCTTCTCGATGGCTTTCTCGCCACCGCCAAGACGAGCCTGTTCGCGCTTAGCGATCAGCTCCTTAATCTTTTCTACTTGTTTGCTCATAATTGAATATTATGTATTATTTTCTTTCTTATTGTGTATCTTAGCTTGTCAATGAAATCATGTGCTAAATCAGACTTAAGATAGTCGATTTTCCATAATTCCGTGCAAAAGTACGAAAAAAACCGTAGATAGCAAACTAACTACGGTTAAATATTTAAAATTCTATCAAAATGCGCCCGTTCACTTGTCTTCCTGTTAGGTAATTAGGTACAGCATACTGTTGGTTGGTTACATCGGTCACCCAATAGTAGCTGTTCACATTGTCGATGCCGAATAGGTTGAGACAATCCACGCCGAGCCAAATGTTGCGGAGGAACGTCTTCTTGGTATGCTTGCTGTTGTCGAGCAGGCGATAGCTCATGCCGATGTCGGCTCGCTTGTAGGCTGGCGCACGGAACGTGTTGGTCTCCAACTCCTTGTGTGGGGTGGAGAATGGCAGTCCGTCTGCCAAGGCTAGCTTCAATGACATTCTCCATCTCTCCGTTCCTGGGAAGTAGTCGGTGAAGAAGAGGTTGACGGCGAATCGCTGGTCGGTAGGCAGTGGCACGCTCTTGCCGTTGAGTTTCATCGAGGTGTTCATCAGCGAGAAGGTGAGCCAGGAGTCTGCTCCAGGTACAAACTCGCCGTAGAGCTTGAGGTCGATACCTGTGGCATGACCGCTCGCACGGTTCTCGCCGTAATATACCACCTTCACGTTGTTGACGGAGTAGGGGATGAAGTTGCCCAGAGCCTTGTAATATGCCTCTGCCGAGAAGCGATAGCGCAAGTTGTTGATGCGGAATCGGTAATCGTAGCCGGCGATGAAGTGGATGCTTCGAGGACTCTTGATCTTCTCGTTGAGGTTGGCGTAGGTGATGCCGTTCACGGTCGAGGTATCTCGCAACTCCTTGAAGAATGGCGCCTGATAGTACAGACCGGCGGCAAAGCGGAAGGTCGTGTTCTCGCTGTAGGCAGGGATGATGCCCAGTGAGACACGAGGGCTGACGATGGTCTCCTTGTTGAAACTCCAATGGCTCATTCTCACACCATAGTTCAAGGTGAAGTGGGTGTGACCGCCCTTGCTCGTGAATCGGTAGGTGTCTTGCAGGTATGCCTCCATTCGGTTGGCATCCAACGTGTTGTTGGCTCTCATCGAGTATATCATGTAGAGTTCCTTGCCGTTGTGAGGCACGCTATAGCCAGCACTGTCTCGCATCTCGTACTCAACGGAGTTCTCTGAGATGTGCTCTTTCTTGTAGGTGTAAGCCATCTCGATGTCGTGCTTCTTCGTCTTGTGCTTGAGCATCAACTTGGCACTCAATACTCTTGCAGATAGATAGTTGCGTGCGTGCTCAAAGTAGGTGCCCACACCGAGGTTCTCCGAGGTTTCCGTCTGGTCGAGCCAGTACTGTCCTTGGATGTCGTACTTCTCTTGCTCCTTGGTGTAGAAGGCGCTACCGAGGAGCGAAATGCTCGTCTTGTCGGTGATGTTGCGGGTGACGCCCAAGGTGCCGAAGTAGGTGAGGAAGCGGTCTTTCTCGTGACCATCGAAATAGACACGGAAACTCTTCACGTTCTCTTGTGTTCCGAAGGTCGTCTCACGGTCTTTCGGCGTGAAGTTGTAATGGTTGTCAGAGATGTTGCCGATGAAATCTACCTTCCATCGCTTGTTGGGCGAATAACTCAGATAGGTCTGATAATCCAGGAAGTTTGGCTTGTATTCACCCTTTGTGTCGGTGGATCCAAGTAGGTATCGGTTGGTCTTGTATCTGACGCTGTTGAGCCAGGAGAGTTTCTTGGTGCCTAGTCCGAAGTAGGCATCAGCGCCGAGCAGACTGGCGGAAAGCGTTCCCTCGGTGATGGACTTCTTGCTGCCCTTTGGCTCCAACTTCT
>FR893306.1:3169-9730 GCA_000436035.1 Prevotella sp. CAG:732
GATTGATGATGGAGAGACCTGCCTGCTGACCACTCCTAACGAGGAATGGACGGTAGATTTCCACATTATTAATATATACGGAGTTCTCGTCGAAAGCACCGCCACGTACATTGTATTGTGAAGACAGTTCGTTGTGGGTGCTCACGCCGGCTTGTTGCTGGATGAGTCCCTCTACGGCGTTGCCAGAGGCAGAAGGAGCCAGTTTGGTGTCTTCCGTCTTCAGTTCCTCGGTCTGTCCTGTCTGGATTTTTTGTCCTGTCACCTGAACTTCCGATAGGATGTTGTCGTCCGTATAGAGCACGACTTGAAGGGTTTGCTTGCCTCTAGGACGGCGAAGCACTCTGACTTTCGGTTTGTAGCCTATCATGGTGAACTTCACCGCCACGCTGTCAGCCGACTGGAGGTGCAAGCTGAACTCGCCCTTCAGCGATGTGAAGGCGACCTTACCCTGCTTGACGACAGAGACGGTGGCGAGTTCTATCGGATTGTTGTCTTGGTCGGTGACCCTGCCTTGCAATGTGAATCCCTGTGCCATCATCTGGATGGTGGCAAAGAGGCATATTATAAAGGAGAATAATTTCTTTTTCATATCTCTTTTAACGTAGAAAGTTACAATTTATTATAAAATACCATCCTCTAGGTATTAGTATGTCGTGATTTTTTTGTACTTTTGCAGCCAATTACTTGTCGGTGACAAGATATGTTGTAAAGATAAGGATAAAAACGAAATTGATATAAAGATGAAGAAACAAACCCAAGCCATTCACTTGGCTTATGCGCGTCGTGACGCTTACGATTCTTTGAGCGTGCCTGTATATAATACCTTGGCATACGAGTTTGACAATGCACAGATCATGTCTGAGGCTTTCACGGATAAGATCAAGGCTCCAGATTATTCACGTGTCGAAAATCCAACGGTCACCAACTTCGAGCGTCGTGTGGCTGCCCTCACGGGTGCTCACCATGCCACAGCCTTCAATTCGGGTATGGCTGCCATCAGCAACACTTTCTTGGCGTTGGCTGCTCAGGGCAAGAATATTGTCACTTCCAAGCATCTCTTCGGTAATACATATGCATTATTGTTGGGTACTCTCCGTCGTTTTGGCGTGAAGGTTCATCTTTGCGACTTAACCAACATTGACGAGGTCAAGGCGGCTTTGGATGAGAATTCCTGTTGTATCTTCTTGGAGATTATCACCAATCCTCAGATGGAGGTAGCCGATTTGCAGGCTCTTTCTGCGGCGGCTCACGAGAAGAACATTCCTTTGGTGGCTGATACCACAGCCATTCCTTTTACTCACTTCTCTGCCAAGGACTTAGGCGTTGACATTGAAGTTGTTTCCAGCTCCAAGTACGTGAGTGGTGGTGCTACTTCTCTTGGTGGCGTTGTCATCGACTATGCTACGGAGTACTGTGGTGATTTAGGAAAGAAGTTGTATGGCGAGATGCTGTTCAACTTTGGTGCTTACATGACTCCTCAGGTGGCGTATATGCAGACTATCGGCTTGGAGACATTGGACGCTCGCTATCGTGTTCAGAGCAGCAATGCCTTGGAGTTGGCGAAGAAGTTGCAGGAGCTTCCACAAATCAAGCGTGTCAACTATGTTGGTCTGGAGGACAATCCTTTCCACGCCTTGGCTCAGAAGCAGTTTGGCAAGACGGCTGGTGCCATGGTTTGCATCGACTTGGAGAGCAAGGAGGCTTGCTTTGCCTTCTTGGACAATTTGAAGTTGATTCATCGTGCTACGAACCTCTTTGATAATCGCTCGCTGGCGATTCACCCAGCTAGTACTATCTTTGGCGGATTTACTGACCGTCAGCGTGCTGGTATGGATGTGATGGATACGACGGTTCGACTCAGTGTTGGATTGGAGGATGTCGATGACTTGTTTGAGGATATCAAGCAGGCATTAAACTAAGTGAAGAGTGAAGAACGAAGAGGGAAGAATCCAATCGCAAAAATGGTTTTCCACCTTTTAAAACCTTATAAAAATGGAATATAATTTTGACAAGATAATAGATCGTTCGGGCAGTGGTGACCTTAAACATGGAGCGCTTTTGCCTCGCTGGGGAAGGGAAGACCTTCTTCCCCTCTGGGTCGCCGATATGGACTTTGAGACTCCATCTTTTATTACTGATGCCTTGAAGGCTCGTTTAGAGCACTCTCTCTTCGGCTACACCGTGGAGCCAGAGGACTTCATGCCAAGCATCATCGACTGGATTCACGACCATCATCAGTGGGATGTGAAGCGAGAATGGATTAAGTTTATCCCTGGTATCGTCAAGGGTATAGGCTTGGTAGTCAATGTCTTCACCAATCCTGATGAAAAAGTCATCATTCAGCCACCGGTCTATCATCCTTTCCGTTTGACTCCTGAAGGCAACGGACGTGAGGTGGTCTTCAATCCGCTCAAGATGCGTGATGATGGCTACTATGACATGGACTTCGAAAACTTGGAGAAGGTGTGCGATGAGAAATGCAAGGTATTCATCCTCTGCAACCCTCACAACCCTGGAGGCATCACTTGGAGCAAGGAGACTTTGCAGCGTTTGGCTGACTTCTGCTACGAGCATCACTTGCTTGTCATCTCGGATGAAATCCATGCCGACCTTGCCATCTTCGGACACAAGCATATTCCTTTTGCCTCGGTGTCTGACAAGGCTCGTGACATCAGTATCACCTTCCAGGCTCCTACCAAGACCTTCAATATTGCAGGATTGATTAGCAGCTATGCCATCGTTCCTAATGAGGAAATTCGCCTGAAGTTCTATGGATGGTTGGTAGCCAATGAGTTGGATGAGCCTACGCTCTTCGCACCTATCGCTACTATCGCCGCTTTCCGTAAGGGTGAGGAATGGCGCAAGCAGATGTTGGCTTACATCGAAGAAAACATCAAGTTTGTGGAGAATTTCTGTCGTGGGCATATCCCAGGCGTTCGACCTCTTCGCCCACAGGCTTCCTTCTTGGTATGGCTTAACTGCCGTGACTTGCATCTTGACCACGACGAACTCCTTGACCTCTTCATCGACAAGGCTCACTTGGCATTGAATGATGGTGAGATGTTCGGACCTGGCGGCGAGGGATTCATGCGACTGAATGTTGCCACGCAGAGAAGCGTACTTCGCCAAGCATTGGAGCAGTTGGCGGAGGCTGTGAAGAATCACGTCAAGTAATGATATTGAAAAAATGAAGCAGACTTCGATGACCATCGGAGTCTGCTTCATTGATCTTTGGAGTAAGCTTCGTTGCCATATGCAGTAAACTCCATCAGTCTTCGAAGTCTTACTCTATTTTTGTATTTTATAAGTTGTCATTTACTTCAGCTGTTTTGCCATGTTCTCAGCGGCTCTTCTACCATCGCCCATGGCGAGAATCACGGTAGCACCACCTCTTACGATGTCGCCACCTGCATAGATCTCTGGTTGTGAACTCTGCATCAGCTCGTTGACCACGATGGTGTTCTTGCGACCTAACTCCAATCCCTCGATACTCTGTGGGACGAGTGGGTTAGGGCTGACACCGACGGCAACAATCACTTGATCACATTCCAAGGTGACAGTCTCGCCTGTAGCCTCAGGACGGCGACGACCACTTGCGTCTGGCTCGCCCAACTGCATCACGTCGAGCACCACGCTCTTCACGGCTCCCTTCTCGTCAGCCTCATATTCCTTCGGATTGTGAAGGGTGAGGAAGTGGATGCCTTCTTCCTTGGCATGCTTCACCTCTTCGAGACGAGCTGGCATCTCTGCCTCTGAACGGCGATAGACGAGTGTGACATCAGCACCCAGTCGCTTGGCGGTACGGCAACTGTCCATGGCAGTATTACCGCCACCAACTACTACCACCTTCTTTCCCAAGTTGATAGGGGTGTCAGAATGAGGATTGGCAGCATCCATCAGGTTGACACGGGTGAGATACTCATTGGATGACATAATGTTGAGGGCATTTTCGCCTAGAATGTTCATGAAGTTTGGCAGACCGGCACCAGAACCAACGAAGATTCCCTTGAACCCTTGCTCGTTCAAATCCTTCACGCTGATGGTCTTGCCCACGATGCAGTCGGCAATGAATTTCACGCCCATTTTCTTCAAGTTCTCAATCTCCACATCCACGATGGCATTAGGCAGGCGGAACTCTGGAATACCATATTTCAATACACCGCCAATCTCGTGCAATGCCTCGAAGACGGTGACGTCGAAACCCTTCTTCGCCATATCGCCTGCAAAACTCAAACCGGAAGGACCGGAACCTACCACTGCTACCTTGATGCCATTGGCTGCTTCCTTCTCTGGTACGGAGATGTTGCCACTTTGACGTTCATAGTCGGCGGCGAAACGCTCCAGGTAACCGATGGCTACGGCTGGCTTGTTCATCTTCAACTGGATACACTTGCTCTCACACTGCTTCTCCTGTGGACAAACACGACCACAGACGGCAGGGAGGGCAGAGGTATTCTTCAATACCTTGGCCGCTGCGAGGAACTGACCACGCTCAATATTCTTGATGAAGGAAGGAATGTTGATGTTGACAGGGCAACCCTCCACACACGTTGGCTTAGGACAGTCGAGGCATCGTTTCGCCTCGGTGAGCGCCATCTCCTTGGTCAAACCGATATTCACCTCCTCGGTACGAGTAGTGGCACGATAAACTGGGTCTAGCTCTGGCATCTTTACACGTTCGATATCGCCTCTGTCCTTTGCTTTCATGGAAGCACGTAACTCCTTGCGCCACTCTGAGTTACGGTCTGTCAGTTCAGCGATGCTTTCAGTAGTAGGCTCTACGTCCATCACCACGTCGGTTGTCTCTTTCTTCTTGTTGGCTTCCACGCTAGCCAAGTGCTCCTCGAAGTGTTCCATCTCCTCACGCTCGGCATCCTTGAAGGTACCCATGCGCTTGAACATCTCGTCCCAATCGACCAAGGCTCCATCAAACTCAGGACCGTCGATGCAGACGAACTTGGTCTTGCCTCCGATGGTCAGACGGCAGGCGCCACACATACCCGTTCCGTCCACCATGATGGTGTTGAGGGAAACGTCGGTAGGGAGATTGTATTTCTGAGTCAAGAGGCAGCAGAACTTCATCATGATAGGAGGACCGATGGCAAAGACCTTGTCGATGTGCTCCTGGTTGATGAGTTTCTCGATACCCACGGTTACCACGCCTTTCTCGCCGTAGCTACCGTCATCGGTCATGATGATGAGTTCGTCGCTGGAACTGCGAACTTCCTCTTCCATGATGACCAGTTCCTTGTTTCTTCCGGCGATGACAGAGAGCACTCGGTTGCCAGCTGCTTTCAGGGCACGGATGATAGGGAGCATAGGGGCTACGCCGACACCACCACCAGCACAGATGACCGTACCGAAATTCTCGATGTGGGTAGGATTTCCGAGCGGACCTACCACGTCGTGAATCTCCTCGCCCTCATTGAGTGCGCAGAGTTTGGTAGAGGAGAGCCCTACCTTCTGAACCACCAAGGTGATAGTTCCCTTTTCGATGTCGGCATCGGCAATGGTGAGAGGCATACGCTCACTGTTGGCATCCACACGGATGATGACGAAGTTACCTGCCTTGCGGCTCTTGGCAATCAGTGGTGCTTCCACATCGAAGCGGAATACCTTCTCAGAGTATTGTATTTTTCTGATAATCTTGTTCATAGCTATTCTTGGTTTTTATGTTGTATGATTTGTTAGTTGTTCTTAGTAATGTGTCTTTTGGTATAGGGCTTTTGAAACACAAAAGGATAACATCGGCAGCTTGTTGTCAACTGCCGAGTTATCCTCGTACAATGTTATAGAAAGCCTAGTGTTCGACTAGGTTTGATGTCGTGTTGTATCTCTGTGAGATTAGTCGAAGTTCTTGTCATCGAGCATCTCGAAGCCGCAGTAAGGTACCAATACCTTAGGTACACGGATACCCTCTGGAGTCTGGTTGTTCTCCAAGATAGAGGCTACGATACGTGGCAAAGCCAAAGCTGAACCATTCAATGTGTGGCAAAGCTCGATCTTCTTGTCGTCTGCATGGCGATAACGGCAGTGCAAACGGTTAGCCTGGTAGCTCTCGAAGTTGGATACAGAAGAAACCTCCAACCAGCGCTGCTGTGCAGCACTCCAAGTCTCGAAGTCATAGCAGATAGAAGAGGTGAAGCTCATGTCACCACCGCAGAGGCGGAGGATGTGGTATGGCAACTCCAACTTCTTGAGCAAGCCCTCTACGTGGTCGAGCATTTCCTTCAATGACTCGTAAGAGTGACCTGGCTTGTCGATACGAACGATCTCCACCTTGTCGAACTGGTGCAAGCGGTTCAAGCCACGTACGTCCTTACCATAGCTACCAGCCTCACGGCGGAAGCAAGCAGAGTAAGCGCAACGCTTGATAGGAAGATCCTTCTCATCGAGGATGACATCACGGAAGATGTTGGTGACAGGCACCTCAGCAGTAGGGATGAGGAAGAGGTTGTCGAGGTTGGCGTGGTACATCTGACCTTCCTTGTCTGGAAGCTGACCCGTACCGAGACCAGAAGCCTCATTGACAACATAAGGAGGTTGAATCTCCAAGTAACC
>FR893306.1:9736-10688 GCA_000436035.1 Prevotella sp. CAG:732
AGGAGGTTGAATCTCAAAGTAACCTCTCTTGCGAGCCTCATCGAGGAAGAAAGCCTCCAAGGCACGTTGGAAGCGAGCCATCTTGCCGATATATACAGGGAAGCCTGCGCCTGTGATCTTTACACCGAGGTCGAAGTCAACGAGGTTGAACTTCTTCAAGAGATCCCAGTGGCAGAGGGCGTCAGGACCGAGGTTAGGCTTCTCGCCACCTTCCTTAACGACCACGTTGTCGGTAGCATCCTTACCCTCAGGAACCTCATCGCAAGGGATGTTAGGGATTTCCAACAACTCATTGGTCATATCTTGCTGAGCCTTCTCCATGATTTCTTCGAGGGCCTTGCCGTCTGCCTTGAGGGCAGCTACCTGGGCCTTAGCGGATTCAGCTTCCTCTTTCTTACCTTCTTTCATCAAAGCACCGATTTGCTTTGCGAACTGGTTGGCTTGGCGCTTGTTAGTGTCAAGCTTCTGCTGAGACTCACGACGGATTTTGTCGTACTCCAATACTTTCTCTACGGCCTCACGCGCATTAGGAAAATGCTTCTTCTCAAGGCCTTTGACTACACGTTCAGTCTCTTCACTGATAAGTTTAAGTGTAAGCATAAGATTTTCTTTTTTATATGATTTACTATTTGTAGGCAAAAGTACAAAAAATATTTCTTATAGAGAAAGAAAACGAAGGAATTTTTGATTTTTAAGCACAAAAACAGGAATAATGCTTGAAAAACGAGAAAAGCCTACTCTTGCGAGCAGGCTTTATATTGTTTGTTTGGAATAAGTTTTTCTAAAACTTTAAAAATTAAGCGTCAGCTTTCTTGGTCTTCTCAGCGTAAACCTCTGGAGAGAGAACTGAAACTGTGCTCTTGTCTTTACGACCCTTGTGGAAGTAAACGATACCGTCTGCCAAAGCATACAAAGTATCATCCTTACCCTGAGCAACATTCTCACCTGGGTA
>FR893307.1:0-4433 GCA_000436035.1 Prevotella sp. CAG:732
CTCGGAGTAGTCGGTGTGGTGCTACCAGCATCACCCTTGTTGTCACCATCACCCGATGGGGTAGTAGGGGAGTCGTCCCCTGCATCTCCAGTAAGCGATGATGCCTTCTTCAAGGTGGCATCCAACTTGAGCTTGTCACTCACAAGCTCTCCCGTAGCTCTCGCTCGGAGTCTCACTCCCTCAACGTTCTTCGCCACGGTGAACTCCTTCTCTGAGTTCGCTCCCTCCTTGTGCTTGATGCCGATGCTGAAAATAGCAAGATTATCAATTTTCACAGCAATGCCTTGAAGGCAAAGTTCTCGGATGCAAATCACCATGTCGGTGAGCATACCCTTCACGGCACCAGGCTAGGTTATCAATCTTCACCGCAATGCCTTGAAGGCAGAGTTCTCGGATACAAATCACCATGTCAGTGAGCATGCCCTTCACGGCACCAGGCGAGAACGGAGTGTTGTGGCTCGACATGTGCTCGGAGAGACCGTCGATGCCGATGGTTTGGGTGATCGCAGGACGGGCGTAAAACTTGCCGTACGCCTCCGGCATCTTCTTGTTCTTGTTTTTGTACAGATTCAGTAAAATCATAAATCGTGAGTTAATTTAGTTTGAGTAATGACGCAAAGATAGCTACCGCGGAATTGCCGATCCTCGCATCGCCAACCTCTCTGATTGACAATGCAAAGATACGACAATTCTTTGGCTCAATGTCTGCCTACGGCTCTTATGTCCGCTAAAGGCATGATAAATATGGATAAAATGACAATACTATGGTTCGCCTAGGTAATAGGTGATGAGAATGACCTGTTTGCGACTCCAATACTTCGCCGCCTTCTTAGTATGGCATTCCTCCAGGCATAGCTTCAACTCACTGATGTTGTCTATCCATCGGTTCAGACGCTTCAAGGCTGCCGATGGGTCACTCTTCGGGAAGTAGAGCATCGCCAGCTCCGACTTCCCATAACTTCTTGGTTCTATTTCCATTCGATTTCAATTTTAGATAAGACACAGAACAATCTCTGCTAGTCACAGAGAAATCTCTACTAGTCAGAGAGAAATCTCTGCTAGTCAGATTTATTTGTCATTCGGATTGTAGAAGGAGTCGGTGTTGATTTCCGCTCCATCCTTCTCGATGACGAGCCAGCCATTGCCCTTCATCTTGTGTACTTGTCTGAATCCCAGTTGCGACATCACCTTGCCGATATTGTGGTTGTTCAAGTTCTGGCGAAGGGCAGGGTTGCTACCGATGCGCTCCAGTATCTCGGCACTATAACGGAAGCGGATGAACTTTGGGTCGGTGTCGGGACGAGGCACACGATAGAAACGCAAAATCTGCTCCTCGGCATAGTTGGCTACCATGAAGAGTTGGTTGTGCTTGCGCATCATCTCGATGTCGTCGGGAGTCAACCAGAACGTCCAGTTGCCCTTCTTCGACTTCTTGCGGTCTGTCACCTCCTTGCCTAGCGCCATCGCCTCGGCATAGATGTGGTCGTAGTCGATAGGCTCCTCCAACGGACTCACGATGCTCTTCACCACCCAAGGCGAATAACGGCGGTTCTCCTCATCGGTGATAAACTCCCGGCTGTTGCTGGTTCCACAGAAACTGCCACGATGGGTCAACTCGCTGCGATACTTGTCGTAAGGACGACGGATGGAGAAAACCAATTTGGTGATGGCGCTCTTGAAGGCACTCTGGTTCTTGCCGAAGATGGTCTCAAACTCGTCCAGGCAGACGAGCCCCTTGCTGGAGCACGCCTCCTGGAAGTCCTTGTCGGTATAGTTGGCGGTGGAGTCGTTGATGAAGTACTGGCGGAGGCAAGGAGGGAGGAGGTAGGCGAAGAAGGTGGTCTTGAAGATGCCACCCTTGCCCACGAGAATCAGGATGTTCTGGTTCACCACCTTGAGCGTCACCCATGCCACCACCATCGCCACGAGCCATTTCTTGAAGAAGTAGCGAAACCATTCCTGGGTGTGGAAGTGGTCGGGATCATCTTGCACCACGATGCGGTCGGCGAGCTGCTCGATGTAGTCTGGATGTTCGCCTTTCACCCAAGGTTTCAGACCGTTGAGATATTCCTGGAAGGGATCGAAAGGCTCGCTGAAGTCGCTGTTGATGATGTCGTGGAGCGAGGAGCAAGATACCCGCAGCCCCTGCTTTGCCATCTCTCGCCAGAGGGAGTGCTCCAGGTCGTCATTGATTACCGTCCAGTGGGGATATTTGCCGCCCAGCACCATCAGGCTCCGGATTTCGTAGGCTCCCGTCACCATGTTGTGATGGAACTCATATCGGGTGGTAAGCCATTGCTGGATGCCGTTGATGGAAGGGCGATGACTCTCCTTCTCGCCGTCACGATAGAAACGCCATGAGCCAAACTTGTCGGTCTTCGAGTAGCACCATTCCATCACCTTGTGGGTATCCTTGTAGAGGGAGCCATACTCCATGTCGGCATGTTGGAGGGCAGCGTCACGGTCGATGCCATAGAGGTTGCAGAGCTTGCCGAAGTTGAGAACGAAGTCGTTGTGGCTCCCCGACTCAAACTTGTATCCCCATTGCTCCAGCAGGGAGAGGATGTGGGGCAGCGCCTCGTCGATGGTGGGTGCCTTCGGGTTGCCGTTGTTGCTGTTGGCAGTAGCAGAGGCTTTCGGCTTGCGGTGGGCGTTTCGCTTCGAGTACTTCGCCTCGTTCGCCTTCTTGGTGTAGAGCTTTTTGTAGTCGGCAGATTCCAAGAAGAAACCGTGGGCGTCTGGATGGAAGATGGCATTCGGGTCGTAGGCTAGTCCGGCGCAACGAGTGATGTCGGTACAAGCCTTGTCGGGCTTCACCCCCAGCAGTTGGGTGTAGTAGTCCATCGCCTTGTGGATCATCAGGTCGAAGAGCTCGAGGATGGTCACGTCGTCATCGATGAGTTCGGCGTAGCGACAGAAGATGCGGATGCCCTGTCCACTCACCGTGGTGTATTCGATGAAGACGTAAGGGTCATGGGCAAGTTTCTCCTTGCACTCCTTCATCTGCTCCTCGTCCAGGTGGTCGAAGTCGAGCATCATGAAGAGAGTCGGCTTCAGGAAGTTGGCGAGCTGTTTGCCATAGCCATCCGTCTGAGCGGAGATGGTGATGCCAGGACCCTCAGGCTTGTAGGCATCGGCGAACTTCTTGCTCACGGCGAGTCGCTTGCGGTAGGTCTCAGTGTAGATTTTCAGCATCGGGTCGGAGGTGATGAACTTCATGAGATACTCCCAACTTATCAGCGGATGGCTTTCAGTGGTTTTTAGTGACTTGAAGTAGGAGGGCATGACCGCTGCTTCGTTGGTTACAAGACGATTGTTAGTCTTTTTCATTTTTGTGATTTTAAAGATATGAAAATGCAGTCGCAATTTTTACGATGCGAGGGCAAAGGTAAGCACTTTTGAGAAATTGAATAGGGGAAAAAATGCCGTATCTACGTATTTTATTTAGGTAAGTTAGTGTTTTAACATGTTTTATTAACAAAATTTTTAATTATGAAGAATTCATTAAAAAAGAGTCAATCTATGATGGCTCAATTTATGGTTGATGCTTTCAACACAGTAAGTTGTAAGTTTTTTTGAACGAAGGTTCAAAAACGGGTGAACAATGCTTTGGCAAGATGGTGACTGATTTCTTTCAATACATGGCGAAGTTGAAGAGAGAGTCATGCCCTGGTGACAGCAACTATGAGCAGTGCCAGAAATGGCATCTGACTCGCAAGGAGTTGGACGAGGTGTTCCACTTCACTCGTGCTACCCATGAGCATTTGAGCAAGGGGGAGAACTTGACGTTGCAGCAGTTCATGAACGTGTGTCGTGCCATATTCTCAGTCGCCACTTCGGAGGAGGACTGCATGGTGGCGTGGGCGAACATCGCCGAGTTGCTCTTCTTCCAGGGGCATGACGACAAGTTGAAGGTACCGTTGCCATTCCATCGCAAGCCTATGGATATTATCGAGGATATGATTGAGGAGCGAGTGGAGAAAGAGGTGAAGAAACGCCTCTTTCTGGCGGAAATAACGAAGAATACGGATGCCCTGAAGGACTAATCTGAGTAGGAGTTGTCGATGATGAAGGTATATGAAGTATGAACGTAGCATGTCACCTTATAGCGTTAAAACATAGTTAAAAAGCGTATCTAACATATTGAATATGAACTTTTTATATTTTTGCGCACGCTGTAAATACATAGTTCTAGAGCATATACCTTCATCATCATGCCAGAAATATGAAGTTTGTTGGCGAAAGTTCATGGCAAAGTTCATGGCAAAGTTACCTCTCAAGGACGGATATGGCTTTGAGAGGAAAGATGGTATAATTTGTGATATAAGTAATTTGCATGTCTTTGCAATCTAAACTTTAAAGGAAGGAAATGCGTATGAATACAATAGCAATTGATAATAGAACTAAAGTTTCGCAAGTGAAAATTCACAAGC
>FR893307.1:4564-17247 GCA_000436035.1 Prevotella sp. CAG:732
CTTCAAAGCCGTGAGCAAAGATACAAAAATTCTTGGAAAAACAAGCGATAGTATTGCCATAACTATCCTTTTTAAGGTACTTATGGCAATACTATCTCATTTTAGATAGATTATGATGAAGGGTTGTTGCATTAATAAAAAAAGGAGAGAAAGACAATGAAAGTATATCTTTCTCTCCTAGTAAATTTATCTAACCATAATAAACCTATGTCTAATTATAGCCTTCGTTTTGTTTTAAATTTTTATTGATGTTAAGATCATTTTGTGGAATTGGGAAATATCTGTTGTGGGCAGACCATGATCTATGTTCAAATTCATAATACATGTCTTTGTCTACAGGTGATGCAGAAGAACCACTGCCGCGATAGTTTCTTGCATTAGGATCGTTAGAGAGTTTAACTCCTGTAAATGTATGATTTAGTTCTTTTTCTGCTATCCCCCAACGCAAAACATCAAAGTAACGCAAACCTTCAAATGCCAGTTCTACACGTCTTTCTTTACGGATGGCCTCACGAAGTTGCTCTTGTGACACGTCCGCTTTATTTAATCCTGGAAGTTCTACACGTTGACGAATCTTATTAATCGTCATATCCAAAACATTTTGAGTTACTGCGGATGGATTAGCTTCATTTACAGCCTCTAGATAACTCAGCAATACTTCAGCATATCGCATGATTGGTGTGTAGGTATAAGTAGAACCTAGATTGTTTGTTACAGAAGGGTCGCATCCCTTTTTAGGGCAATACCCATTGAATAGAGTGAATTTATTATATGAATCAGCAGAGTTGGCACCTTTGTAACAATCGTAAATGATGTCATTGTATTTTGTGCCAGGATAAGATCCCAATGGTGGCAGGAATATGGAAGCATAAAGGCGTAAATCTCTGTTCATGTATGGATCGTCTTCATTGTAAACACTCGATTCATCAATGCTCTTGCCATCTGTACAGAAATAAGCTTTTACTAATTCATTGTATGGTGCAAATTGATGCCAACCACCATATGCACATTCTGGGTAGAGATACTGGTAGCGTGAGTTGGTAAATTTATCTTTCACACCCATGATACAGAAGATGGTCTCTGGACTATATTCACCGCCAATTTGGAATAGCTTTTCGTAGCTGTCCTTACCATTTCTTGTATCAATTTCATATTGTCCAGAACTGATAACTTGTGAAAGGACATTGGCTGCATCTGCCCATCTATCTTGGGCTTGATAGAGACGACTTAAAAGAGTCAAGGCAGCACCTTTGGTGAAGCGGCCATAATCATCTCCTTCATATTTTTCAGGAAGAATGTTTGCTGCTTCTTTTAAGTCGTTTTCTACTTGCTGATAAACTTCTGCTTGTGGGGTCTGTGAAATGTTATTTGCTTCTGCTTGTGTGAGTGAGGTCAACGGCATTGGCACATCCTTGTAATAGAAAGCAAGATTGAAGAAAAAATAAGCTCGGAGGCATTTTACTTCTGCAACCATTTGTTTTCTGGTATTGTCATTCATTGGGCAATTCTCAATATTGTCCAAGAATGTATTGTAGTTTGCTATCTGATGATAAGCATTTCCCCAGTACCAACGAAGATTTCCATTGGTAGCAACTGTATTGGTACTGGCCATGAGGGTTGTAAAATTCTCTTTTTCTGTACCATTTCCTCCTGCAAAATCTAGATATAACAATCCTTGAGGTGTGGCAAAGTCATCATGTGACCAACCCGTTTGGAAGCGATAGCATCCTACAAGGGCTAATTTGGCATCACTTTCTCCTGTCCAAAAGTTTCCGTTGGAAATTTCTGATGGAGGATTTTTTTCTAACAAGTCTGAGCAACTGGTAGTTAGTGACAGTAACGCTGTTGCTACCAAGCAGACTTTAGAAGCCTTTATTATGATATTATTGATATGTTTCATTATCTTATAAGAATTGTAGGTTCTACTTAAAACTTAACATTTAAACCGAAAGAGATAATCTTGTTGATTGGATAATAAGATGGAGCATCACCAGTTCCGATCTCATTTTCAGGATCCCATCCTTTATAGAATTTATTGAAATTCAAAAGATTTTGACCGCTTACATAGAGATGTAAATTCTGGATTCCAATCTTGTTAACCCAAGCCTTAGGCAATGTGTAACCTAATTGTACATTCTTTAGGCGTAAGAAGCTGGCATCACGAACCCAGTAATCGGATGTCTGTAAATTCGTATTGTTCATGTTGAGTGTCTCCAAGCGTGGATACTCTGCCCATTTGTTCGGATTCTCTTCTGTCCAACAATTATCAGCTTGCCATCTTTGGATTTGTCCACCATTATAGAATGCGTATGCCATGTAGGAGCCGATAAGACGTTTGTGTCCTCCAAGACCTTGGAACAAAGCAGTGAAGTCGAATCCTTTATATGTCGCCGTCAGATTCAATCCATAGTAAAACTTAGGTGTTGTACTACCTAAGACCGTACGATCATATTGTGCATCTACTTTTCCGTCTGGAACTCCGTCAGGTCCACTGATATCCTTATATTTTACGTAGCCAGGTTTGATTCCCGATTTGCTGATAAGTTGGTCTGGAGCATTGTCAATTTCTGCTTGGTCAACAAATAAACCATCAGTCTTGTAACCATATATAATGCCTATTGGTTGACCGACGATACGTCCATTGTTGATTTCTTCTTTGGCACCATTGGCCAGTTTTTCTACGGCATTCTTAACCCATGTAAAGTTTGGAGATATGCTAAACTGAAAGTCTTTTCCAATATGCCCATTGTAAGTTAGATTTACTTCAATACCTTTATTGGATACTGCTCCGACATTAGACTGACCTACACTTCGTCCCATAATATCTGTTACCTCGACAGGGGCCAAGATGTCAGATGTATATTTGTAGAAATAATCGATAGTTCCACTAAAATGTCCTTTCCACAAACTGAAGTCGAGACCAATATCCGTGATGGCTGTTTTTTCCCATGTGATATCTTGGTTATTATAAATCGCCTGTATAGCACCAGACTGTAGGCTTGAAGGATTACCTAGAGGATAGTTATATCCTAAGCTGTAGGTTTGCTGGTATGGGTAAAGACCAATATTTTGGTTTCCAAGAACACCATAAGATGCACGAATTTTCAGATTGTCAAACAGCTGAGATAAGCTGCTTGATTTCCAAAAATCTTCTTCTGTAACTCGCCAACCGGCAGATACAGATGGGAATAGTCCCCAACGGTGACCTTTGGCAAAACGAGAAGAGCCGTCATAACGGAGGTTTGCCTCTAGGAGATAACGATCATTGAAAGAATAATTTACTCTTCCAAAGAAAGACTGCAAGGCATATTCTTCTAATGAACTATTGTTGCTAGCTGTTGATTTATCACCAGAGCCAAGTTCGTACAAGTAATTGTTTGGGAATGTATTTCTATAACCTTCCAAGCCTTTGTTTGATGATTGTTCAACTGAGGTTCCTGCCAAAATCTTGAAGTAGTGCTTTTGAATTTGCTTTTCATAATTGGCAAGTGCTTCAAATGTTGTATATGTATTATTGGCAGTCCAGATATTTAATGCAGACGGACCGATAGTTTTGTTTTCATCAAAATAGGTCTCTGCTCGATATGCTTTATCATATTTGGTCCAATAAGTAACTCCGGCTTTTCCTATAAGAGATAACCCTTTGATAGGAGTATCCCAAGTTAATTGCCCTGATGCGCTCACATTTCTACTGATATTCTTTACGAAAGATTCACCATTAAGCCATGCTTCTGGACTATAGTTATCTTGATAACCAAAACTGCCATCTGACTTTTTGCCTGCATAGATAGCACCTTCTCTGACTGTGTATCCAATCATTCCATCAATGCTTTGTGGTTCTCCATTTGGCGCATTATATGTATTGTTATATGCATTTATGTTCAAATTGAGATGCAAGCTTTTGGAAAGATTACTTTTCATACTGAAAAGAGCGGTGAAACGTTCGTTGTTAGTATTGGCAGTCATACCTTCTTGGTTTCTATAACCGATAGAAAGATTATAACTCATACTCGTATTGCCGCCTTGTATACCAATATTGTGTTGGTGTTGGAAACCAGAACCAGATTCTAGAAGCCATTTTAGATGGTTTACATTAGGATAATTGTCTGGATCTGAACCATCACGATATTTTTGAATTTGCTCTGCTGTATATGCTTCTTGTCTGCCCATATTTCTCATGGCCATGTTGTAGTATTCTGCATATTCCCAAGATGGCAGAAAGTCTGGAAGTTCCGTTGGAGATTGCCATCCGAAAGAGCCATTATAGGTGACGGTGGTTTTGCCTGTTGTTCCTTTTTTTGTTTCGATTAAGATGACACCATTCGCTGCTCGATTTCCATAGATAGAAGCCGAGGCTGCGTCTTTTAGGAAGGATATGTTCTGGATATCATTAGGATCTACATCGTCCAAACTACCAGATAAACCGTCAATCAAGACTAGAGGAGAATTTCCTGCACTAGAGAAGGTTCCTGTTCCTCTAATCTTTACTGAGGCTCCTGCACCTGGTCTTCCAGAATTTTGTAATACACTCAAACCTGGAGCAAGTCCTGCTAATGCTTGTGCTGTACTTGTAACTGGTTTGTTGGCTAATTCTTTAGCTGATACGGAAGAAACAGAACCTGTTAGGTTTACCTTTTTCTGTGTGCCATATCCTACGACAACAACTTCATCGAGTAGTTCTGTGTTTTCTTTTAATAAGATTTGGAGAGGTTTCCCTGATGTGGCATTTACTTCTTGTGATGTGTAGCCTAGATAGCTAATTACCAATGTGTTACTCTTGTTTGTAGAAATTGTGAAGTTACCATCAATATCTGATACAGTACCATTAGAAGTACCTTTTTCCATGATGCTAACTCCAATTAGAGGTTCTCCTGATGAGTCGGTGATTGTACCCTTCACATCTTTGATTTGAGCTGTGGCAAGACCACAAAAGCTGGAGGCGATGGCTAACATACCCAATCGGCCAAGAGCTAAAGTTTTGAGAGATAACGTCTTGTTCATAATTGTTAGGTTTGTTGATTTTAAGATATAAGAGGGGCTGGCAACTGATTTTCACTCAGTTGCTAACGCTTCTTTTTCTATGATAAAAAATTATTTATTTCTTGATTTTAATGACTGGTGCAATCTTGTCAGAATGCTTAGATGGCAAGGTGACAGTCAAGCCCTCATGGGTGCGACTAAATGGAATCTTTCCATAGCCCAGCAGCTCCACTTGCTTTATCTTCTGAGGATAAAGTGCATTGCCCAATGACAAGGATTTGATGGTGGCCTTTGATTCGTTTGGCCAAGCTAACATGGTTACATAGAGAGCCTTGTTGGTTTGGGTGAAACGTTTTTCTGCAGCAGTGGCATTGGTGTATGAACCTTCATTAAATCCTTGGGCATTAATCTTGATGTCTGAATCGGCAATAGGACCTTCACCAAACACTTTCCAAGGGTGGGTGTCGTAAATGGCTTCTTTGTTGACATTCATCCAAGCACCAAACTCATTCAGGATTTTCTCTTCTTTTTCATCGAAGGTACCATCGGCACGCAATGGAACGCTAAGCAACAAATTGCCATTTTTGCTGACAATATCCACCAATAGCTTCACAACAGAAGATACTGATTTGTAGCCATTGTTTTGGTATATGGAAGTGTTGTAATGCCATCCACCAATACAAGAACAAGATTGCCAAGGTTCTTCTTGTATTTGGTTAGGGGCTCCGCGTTCTACATCCCATACCAAAGCCTTGCGTTGGTTCTCGTCTAGAATCTTGCCAAACATCACACCTTCTAGCTTTCCTTTATGGGTTGCCATGTTATGGTTATAGAAGTGGGCTGCTATTTTTAAGCCTGCATCACTAATAGGATAAAATGGTGCTACAGTGACATCGAAGTAAAGCAAGTCTGGGTTATAACGATTGATGACATCCAGTGTGCGGTTGTAGAAATTGGTGCAAAACTTTTGACTAGGTAATGTTGCTCCATTTCCCCATCCCCATTGTCTGTGAATCATTCCGTCGGCCCAGCTTCCTTTGCTCATAGGATGATTTTGAGCATATAGGTCTTGTGGATCGTAACCTTCCCACCATTTTCCTTTGCCGTCGGCTTGGGTTAGTGTGCCATCGTATGGTATTCCCATCTTGTCGCCATTGCGGTCATATCTCTGTGCCACTTCATACCAAGTCCAAGCGTGGTCGGCATGTAAGCTCACGCCAAAAGGAAGTCCGTTCTTCTTGGCTGCGGCTGCCCATCCTGCAAGAATATCACGTTTGGGACCCATATTCTTGGAGTTCCAAGGCTGGTATTTGCTGTCCCATAAGTCGAAATTGTCATGATGGTTGCCTAGTGCAAAGAAATATTGAGCACCGATTTTTTTATAGAAAGCCACAAGTTTGTCTGGATCCCAATTCTCTGCCTTGAAAAGAGGAAGAATGTCCTTGAATCCAAATTCTGAAGGATGTCCATAATGCTCTACATGATAGTTATATTCTGCGCTTCCTTCTATGTAGAGAGAACGGGCCATCCAATCACCACTTCCTTCTACACATTGAGGTCCCCAATGTGCCCAAATGCCGAATTTGGCATTCTTAAACCATTTTGGAACCTTATAATTATTTTCCAAGGATTCCCAAGTTGGCTCAAATTTGCCCTTCATCATGGGCTCGTCTTTTTCGGAGACAGGCACTTGATACTCTTGAGCTTGAATCCTGTTTGATAGGGCTAGCAGGAGTCCAATGGTCAATATTGTTTTTTTCATAAATTTATTTTTTAGTTATAAGATACTTTTTGTTAACTCTGGTGCAAAGGTACTGCTTTTGATATAATTATCATGGGATTTTTTTAATTTATAATAGCACAATATTGATATTTTAGCAAAAAAGTAATGATTTGTCAGAAAAAATACTTATTTTTGCAAAAACTAATAATGAATACGCAATGAACATACCTATAGAATCTTTAAACTTTCAAATGCTGAATGTGGGTTTGGCACATCATGATGGTGATTGGAACTGGAAAAATGTGGTATCACCATTTACACGTGTATATTTAGTAATCGAAGGTGAAGCCAAATTATATTTGCCAGAAGAAACTGTAGAGTTGAAGCCTGGTTGTATGTATATCATACCTGCTCATACTGTCCATAGTTATGAGTGCAAGGGAAAGTTCTCTCATTATTACTTGCATTTTTATGAAGGATTTAAAAAGGAAACGGATATTTTCGATTTTTATGAGTTTCCTGTAGAAGTTGATGCAGACTCTCTAGATGAGTCTATATTTTATAATATGTGTAATCGTCATCCTGAGGCCAAACTTCCAGCTAGTGACCCCTCTTCGTATGATACAATGGGTAAGTTTATAGATTATGTGCATCGATATAATGAGTTGTCCTTGGATGCCAAGTTAGAGTTGAGAGGAAGTATCTTGCTGCTCTTCTCTCGTTTTGTGAAACATGCTAAAGCAAGAGTATGGACAAAGGATAAGAGGTTGGCTCAGGCACTTAATTATATACATAATAATATATATGAAGAAATAGGTATTGATGATTTGGCATCTATTGCTTGTGTAACCAAGTCGCATTTTATCCGACTTTTTGTTAAGACGTTTGGTATGCCTCCTTTACAGTATATCAATAAGAAAAAGGTGGAGCGGGCAGAATTGTTGTTGATAACAGAAGATTTGCCAATTAAGGAAATTGCTTACGATCTAGGCTATAATGACCATTCTTATTTTATACGCTTATTTAAAAAGGTGACAGGTATCACTCCTATGGCCTATCGGAAAAATATGAGATAATAGTACAATTTTGTCCTATCTTGTAATTAAATAATGCGATAAACTTTGGAGAATAATGGGTATTTTTGCAACCGACTTTAAAACGAATTATTATGAATGGATATAAGCAGAAAAAATACCCTTATCCTACCAAGCGTTATGTACAACGCCTTGACTTGAAGTCGGACGAAGAAGCTATACAGTTATATAGGAAGCTCCATTCTGAAGAATGCCATTGGAAGGAAATTCGAGATGGCATTCGAGAAGTTGGTATCTTGGAAATGGAGATTTATATATCAGGGAATAGACTGGTAATGGTTGTGGATGCCCCTGAAGATTTTAACTGGGATGCTTCTATGGACAAGTTGGCTTCATTGCCAAGACAGGTAGAATGGGAACATTTGGTAGCGAAATTTCAAGAATGCGGTGAAAATGCCACTAGTGAAGATAAGTGGCAGATGATGGAAAGAATGTTTTACCTTTATAAATAAGCATATTTTATGGAATATAGAGAATTAGGACAGACTGGATTGAAATTATCTAATTTGAGCTTCGGCGCTTCTTCTTTGGGTAGTGTCTTTCATGAAACCAAGGAAGAGGAAAGTATAAAAGCTGTGGAAACGGCTTTGGAAGGTGGAATCAACTTTATTGATGTTAGTCCTTATTACGGGCACTATAAGGCAGAGACTGTTTTGGGCAAAGCATTGAAAAGATTGCCTCGTGATAAGTTTTATCTTTCAACAAAGGTTGGCAGATACGGAAAGGATGGCAAGAATACTTGGGACTATAGTGCAAAGCGAGCCACGGAGAGTGTCTATGAGAGTATGGAGCGATTGAATGTCGATTATATTGATATCATTAATGTACATGACATCGAATTTCAGGCTGCTTTGCCTGGTGGATTGGCAAAAGTATGTGAGGAAACTCTTCCTGCCTTGGTGGAACTTAAAGAGAAAGGCATCGTAGGACATGTGGGAATAACTGATTTGCAATTAAAAAACATCAAATGGGTGATAGACCACACTCCCGAGGGTACAGTGGAGAGTGTACTTAATTTCTGCCATTATTGTCTGAATGACGATGAATTACTTGATTATTTGGATTACTTCGAGGAAAAGGGTGTCGGAGTTATTAATGCTTCACCTCTATCCATGGGATTGCTTACTCTGCGCGGTGTGCCTGATTGGCATCCTGCCCCTAAACCACTGGTAAAAGCTTGTGCTGAGGCTGCAAAATTTTGCCAAGATAAAGGTTATCCAATAGAAAAACTAGCGATTCAATATAGTGTGGGCAATCCTCGTATAACTAGTACTCTCTTCTCTTCTGCGAATCCGATGAATGTAGAACGAAACATTGAATGGGCACGAGAAGCACCAGACGCAGAACTTGTGAACGATGTGAAGGCAATCATTGGTGAACAGCAACGAGTTAGTTGGGCAAATTCATAATGTCATTTTATGTAAGACGAAATCATGAATATTATTGATGCGCACTCTCATTTATGGTTGCAACAAGATACTTGGGTAAATGGCAAGAGGATATTGTCCAAGCAAGATGGTAGAAGCATCTTTATGGATGAGGAAGTACAGATGTTGCCTCCATTTATGATAGAAGGTAAGAATACTGCAGAAATCTTCTTGTCTAATATGAATTATGCTCAAGTGGGAGGGGCTGTTGTCGTACAGGAAATCATAGATGGCAATCAAAATAGCTATTTGCAAAAAGTGCAAGAAAAATATCCCAATAGGTTTTTCTGTATGGGAATGGCAAATGATTTAGAAGAGGCTCAGGCAGTATGCCAAGCTGGTTTGAAAGGCATTGCGTTTCCAGGGCATCGTATTCAAACTCCTTTGACATCTTTCTTGCCGATATTCAAGATGATGGAAAGCAAGCATATGGTTTTGTCTATGTGTCTTGGGGAGGATGAGCGACAGATTGGAGAAATGAAGGAAGTCATACAGGAATGTCCGGATTTGAAAGTTGCCATTGGGCATTTTGGGATGGTGACAACGCCAGCCTTTGAGAGTCAGGTGCGTTTGGCTTTGGAAGGTAGGCATGTGATGATTGAGTCTGGTGGAATCACTTGGCTTTTTCATCATGAGTTTTATCCTTATCCTAGTGCTGTCAGAAGCATCAAGCAAGCTGCTGATTGGATGGGGATGGATCGATTGATGTGGGGAAGCGACTATCCTCGTACGATTACGGCCATCACTTATAGAATGTCTTATGATTTTATCCAAAAGACGAATGAACTTTCTGAGGAAGAAAAGATCATGTTCTTGGGAGCTAATGCAGAAGGCTTTTATGGATTTGAAAATCTTCCGGTTCTTTCCTATATTAAGAATATGTCGGAATAAATGATGAACATTGGTATTGAAAATGAAAAATGATATCCTTATGGCAAAAAGTAATCAAGTAGCTTTGGGGCTTATTTTCTGCTTATTCTTTCTATGGGCAGTGAGCAGTAATCTTTTGCCTACCATGATTAGGCAATTGATGAAGACTTGTGAGTTGAACACCTTTGAGGCTTCATTTACTGAGAGTGCATATTGGTTGGCTTATTTTGTTTGCCCTATACCAATAGCTATGTTCTTGCGGCATTTCAGTTATAGGGCAGGCATTGTTGTCGGATTGTTATTGGCGGCTATCGGTGGATTGCTATTCTTTCCTGCAACCATGGTCAAAAGCTATGCCGTTTATCTTTGTGTGTTCTTTGTTATTGCCACCGGCATGTGCTTTCTCGAAACGGCAGCTAATCCTTATGTAACAGAACTGGGGGATTCTGCTACAGCTACACGCCGACTCAATTTGGCGCAATCTTTTAATGGATTGGGGGCTTTCATCTCTGCCATGTTTCTTAGTAAGTTGGTGCTTAGTGGGAAGAGCTATACGAGGGAATCTTTGCCTTTGGATTATCCTGGCGGTTGGGATGGCTATATCGAGATGGAATCCAATGCGCTGAAAATCCCTTATCTCCTCTTGGCTTTGGCACTTATATTTGTTGCGGTGTTCCTCTTCTTTGTTAAGCTTCCCAAGGTGGCAGGTGAAAATGAAAGCAAAAGTAAAAAGAAAAAACTGATAGATTTTAAGGTCTTACGTTATCCTCATCTTTCATGGGGTGTTGTGGCGCAGTTCTTCTATAATGGAGGGCAAACGGCTATCAATAGTCTCTTTTTAGTGTATAGTTGTACGTATGTGGGACTAGATGAAGGTATTGCCACCACATTCTTTGGATTGTACATGTTGGCATTTCTGCTAGGAAGATGGATTGGTACCATGCTGATGATTAGGTTTAGCCCTGGCAAGATGTTGTTGATGTATGCAATAGTCAATATGGTGCTTTGCCTTGTTGTGACTTGCTGTGGTGGTATGATAGGCTTGTATGCCATGTTGGGAATATCCTTTTTCATGTCAATCATGTATCCTACTCAGTTCTCTATGGCGTTGGATGGATTGGGTGAGCAAACTAAGTCAGGATCTGCATTCTTGGTGATGGCAATTATCGGAAATGCGTGTATTCCTCAATTGACGGCATTTTTGATGCATCGTCTATCTGATATTTATCAAGTTGCTTATTTCGTACCCATGCTATGTTTTGCTGTATGCGCATGGTATGCTTATCATTATAAACAATTGAAAAGTAAGAGTAATCATTTATCAAGTAATCATTTTTAGAAAGAGAAGTATATGAAAGCAATACAGATTTCTCATTCACAAGAGTTGACTGTTATAGATATAGAGTCACCTCAGGTTCCTGGTTATGGCGAAGTTCTCCTAGATGTTGATTATGTGGGCTTTTGCGGCTCAGACATCAATACTTTTATGGGACGTAATGGTATGGCGTTAAATCCTGTAATTCCTGGACATGAGATTGGGGCAACAATTGCTGCAGTAGGTGATGGTGTGCCAGATAATCTGCGGGTGGGAATGGTTGTCACTTGTAATCCTTATACTAATTGTGGTAAATGTGCTTCTTGTCGCAATGGAAGAGTAAACGCATGTGAGCATAATGAAACATTAGGGGTACAGCGTAATGGAGCCATGAGAGAGCAAATGGTGATGCCATGGGAGAAAGTGATACCGGCAGGTAAGCTTACTACTAAGGAATGTGCTTTGGTGGAACCTATGAGTGTGGGTTTTCATGCGGTGAGTCGTGGTCAAGTTACAGATATTGATACGGTGATGGTGATAGGATGTGGAATGGTCGGTCTGGGAGCTATTACTCGTTCTGTCTTGAGAGGTGCCACGGTTATAGCTGCCGATTTGGATGATGAAAAACTGAAGTTGGCGAGTCAATTAGGGGCTACATATACTGTCAATACGAGGATGGATGATGTACATGCAAAATTGTCTGAAATAACAAATGGTTTTGGACCAGATGTGATTATTGAGGCAGTAGGTAGTGTTTCTACTTATCAGATGGCGATAGATGAGGCTGCATTTACTGGGCGTGTGGTTTGTATTGGTTATGCCAAAACAGATGTGTCGTTTACTACAAAGTATTTTGTTCAAAAAGAGTTGGGTATTCGTGGTTCTCGTAATGCAACTCCTTCTGATTTTAGAGCTGTAATCCATTATTTGGAGCGTGGCGAATACCCTATTGATAGATTTATTACTAAAGTAGTAACACCTAATGAAGCTTTTGGGGCGATGAAATGGTGGAGTCAAAATCCAGGAAAGATGTTTCGTATATTAGTGGATTTCTCTTGATATTTGTGCGCAAGCGCATCCGTACGTGCTTACGCCCGTTTGCGCACACATATATATAAATGTGTTCCGTCTCAAAGACGCTACAGTTTTGTGTTTAACTGTTAAAATATTGTTAAAATACAAACTTTTTCCTCAAAATATTTGGTGGAATGAAAAATAGTTAGTACTTTTGCACTCGCTTTTGAGAAATACACTTCTCGCTAGCAATGAAGAAA
>FR893308.1 GCA_000436035.1 Prevotella sp. CAG:732
GCACGGAACCTTTCCAAATGTATCACCCAACAACTCGGCGAAGATCTCCAGGATAGTCACAACAGTGCGCAGCCCACATGGTGTACGCATGTAGATCAAAACGCAAAGTTGAATCTTCTTCACCCAGTTTTCTACAGTATTGTAGCACGGAACCTTTCCAAATGTATCACCCAACAGCTCGGCGAAGATCTCCAGGATAGTCACGACTGTGCGCAACCCACATGGTGTACGCATGTAGATCAAAACGCAAAGTTGAATGACTATAAGAGGGAATCTATGTCCGGGAACAGGCTCGAGAGTAATTGACTTTGTTCGTCGGTCAATGTTATCTTCTGAACGTCTTTTTTTAAAACTCCTTCTTGGCCTTGTCATACTTAGCCTTGATTTTGTCTTTTTGAGATGCAAGTTTCTTGTTCTCTTTACGAAGACGTTTTAGCTCCTCAAGGAGTGACTCTTTATCTTGGTTTGAATCTAACTTTTTCATTGATTTACGTGTTTTGAAATTACATTCAAAGTTACTAAAAATCAACGAGTTATGCAAATTTTCAAAGAACTATCTCGTTGCTTAAAACGTGTATCTTAAAATTATGTTCAAAGTTACTAAAAATCAACGAATTATGCAAATTTCCAAAGAACTATTTCGTTACTTAAAACGTTAAATGTCAGAGCGTTATATTAATAACTTATCGGGTGATTTCAGCATCTGTTTTTCGGAACATCTAACTGGATACCCTACTTACTAACCAATGCAAGCGAAAAAACAGCACGATAAAAAACGGTAGCAATAACAAGGTTGAAACTGAAGAAACAGTAGAATAATATGCAACGTCTTCCCGGAATCATCAATATATATTACGTGCTTGCCTCGTCGCTCATGGCAAGCATCACACAGAAAGCGTTGGCGGATGCTCCTGTCGGAGTGTTCGCTGACACTTTCCTCATTCCGCATATCGGTGATGCCGTTTGTGAAATGGAGACGCAGTTTGACAATAACGACACTTTGGAAAAGGTGAAACTCTCTTTCTCTACTACTTCGCAGTTGCCAGCTCGTGAGCATCTTGCTTTCGTCATCCAGACGGTGGATGGGAAGCAGTATCTTATCGGCACGGCTGACAAACCTTATCCTGTCATCAAGGTAGACGACTCCACAGGCAAGGTGGATGGTGATTCGGCTGCTACGAAATACACCATATCTTATACAAATAAAGTGGCACTGGTGCCATGCACGGCGTGATGAGCGCCTTTTTTTATGCCTTTTTGTAACATTTTGTATGCAGTTGAAACATTGCACCAAAACTTAAAATGTTGATAATCAGCATTTTCGTTTCTTGTTTACAATGTTACAAAAGATACAGCCAAAATCGGTTGAGTTTTTGAAAAGGCTATTTTTTCTTCGTCCTGTTTTTGCACCCCACCTTCTTCCTATAGATAATTCGCAGTTTGCGATAACTTCTGCGTGATTGCCCAAATAGTGCAAATAAAAATACTATTGCAACTAATGCAAAACGATAAAATCTGCGAATACAAAAATATCCGCCTATCAGAATTATCAATATGATTACAATGTCTCTCACCATAAGTTTATCGTTTTACCTGTACTATTATTCTGTACCCATCAAAATGAAAGGTCTATATGCTCTGCCAACAAATCTTTTGCAGGGACATACTGTACTTTACCTTGCTCATCAGCAATCACTACATTTTGATTGTGAAGCGCTTTTTCTACTAGCATATTATGCTGTGCTTCAGCTAACCCTGCATCAACACGAGACAAAAAGTCTTCTATATCACGTTCACTCATAGCTCTTAATTTTATTAAATTTCAACTTGTCTTTTATCTTCGTTGGAATCGCCTTTCCTCCAAAAGCAACTCTTTCACCTTTATTATTGCTGTTATCATAAATCACCCAAACATCTACTTCGTCCATAAATATTTGGAAAAGATTTCTGAGACCAGCTTGGTATCTACGTTCTATCACAGAGAGAGGTATATTATGACCTCCACTTGCAACACGATCTGCCACACGCCTCTTCGCCAACTCCACGCTGTTAAGCCAGAAGAACAGGACATGTACCATATACCCTTCTCCTTGCGCTCTTCTCACAAGATTGATATACGACTTTGTCGCCAAGGTCGTTTCTATCGAGAATGACTCACCAGCATTCAGCAACTCATCTATTCTTTTGAGCATCAGTCTTCCTGCCTCTATCGCCACACCCTCAGGATTGAATGGAGAGAGACCTTTGGCTATTTCATCAGCATTGACGAATTCCTTCACAAACAAAGACTTGGGAAGAATCGTCTTGGAGGCTGTCGTCTTGCCAGCTCCATTGCAACCTGCTATGATATATAAATGTTTGACCATATCGACCGCAAAAATACTCTTTTTCATCGAAACCGCCAAACTTTTACGCAGAAAACTTACACTGGAAAAGAAACTAAATAGGAGAAATAAAGTTATCACATAGGAGATGTTGTCAGAATGCGATTGTAAAGATTATTGATGTGTAAAGCGTTTTAGTAAGGCTTTTCTGATTGTGTATAGTATTTTAGTAAGAAAGTAAATTTAGTGTATAGTAAACCAGTAAGTAGAACAAGAAAGGTATACACTACTTTCAGTTAAAGACACACCCACATCCCCTATAAACGTACGTTCATATCCCTTATAGACGTACGTCCTTTCCAGCAGTCATCTGAAGGAATTATTCTGAAACAATTGGAGAAATACCACATTTGTGCGATTACCTATTTATAAGAAAAGAAGTACCTTTGCCGGCACAAATCGAATATAATGAATAAAAGAGTAGTATGACAATGGAAAAGGTAATGGAAAAAACAATGGAGATACAAGACAAGAAACAAGGTAAGAGTAAGAAAACCAAGCAGTTGGCTCTATGGATTGGGGCTCTGATATTGGGTGCCATCTTGGGCGCACTGGGCATCGAAGTGCTGAATGGGATGATGAACTTCGTGGCAACAGTCTATACCCGATTGTTCCAACTTTTGGCGGTACCAACCATCGCCTTGGCAGTAATAACCACCTTGTCTTCACTGGGCAACCAAGCTGACACGGGCAAGATATTCCGCCACGCCATCGTCTATACCCTGCTCACTACGATAGCCGCAGCTGCCGTAGGACTGGTGCTCTACAACATCGTGGCTCCTGGCAATCTGCCTACCGACATGGTGCTGAGTGGCACATCCGAACTGCCTCAAAACTTGGAACAAACTTCCTATTATGACCATATCTTGGGTGTCATCCCCAACAATATCATCAAACCATTTGCCGAGGGTAACGTGCTCTCCATCTTGCTCTTGGCAGCCGCAGCTGGTATCGCCTTGGCCAAGATGCCACAGAGCAACAAGAAAGAGGTAGTCGTGAAGGGGCTGTTGGGATTACAAGACTTGCTTTTCATGCTGATTAGAGGTTTGATATGGGCATTGCCTTTAGGTATCGTGGCTTTCGCCGCCCAACTTTCGGCACAATTCTCAGCAGGAATCGTTATGTATTTATTTGGCAAGTATTTTGAATCGTGATGGATTCATTGGGCAAGTATGTTGCCATCATCTTGGGTGGCAATGTCATCCAGTTCTTCATCGTCTTGCCTCTGTTCCTATTGGCAAGGGGCATCAATCCTGTGCGTACACTGAGCAAGATGATGCCGGCGGTATTGATGGCACTCTTTACGAAGAGTTCCGCAGCCACTCTGCCAGTCACTATGAACACAGCGGAAACGAGGATGGGCGTATCCAACAAGGTTTCTCGATTCGTATTGCCTATCTGCACCACCATCAACATGAATGGATGTGCAGCATTCATCCTCGTCACCTCCCTATTCTTGATGCAGAACGGAGGCATTCAGCTGTCATTATCTACCATGATACTTTGGCTTTTCATCTCCGTCCTGTCAGCGGTGGGCAATGCTGGTGTCCCAATGGGTTGCTATTTTCTGACCCTCTCCCTGATGTCGGGCATGAACGCTCCTATCGGCATCATGGGCATCATCCTGCCTATCTATACCATCATCGATATGATAGAGACGGCTGAGAATGTATGGTCTGACAGTTGTGTATGTGCCATGGTGGATAAGGACATGCAGAAGAGTGCCTAGAAGAGGGGTTACTCTTTCCACACTCTCTTTTTGAGCCACAATGCCAATATTGGGTCGCTCATCTCCAGATACTTGGGGGCTGTGATCATCACCAAGTCCTTCTCTATCAATGCTTTTTTCAATCTGGTGATATTGGCAGCGGTACCAAGGCGATAATTAGCCAATATCGCACTCTGCGTAAAACCAGTGTGTACTCCATTCACCAAGGCATGGAGGAAATTCATCTGATAGGCAGAAAGGTCTTCCGTCTGTTGGATAAACAAAGGCTCGCAAGCATCCAATAATCGGTCGATGCCATACTGCACATCTTTGGATGTGGCCGGAGTAGCATCTGCCGTACGCAACCAAACGAACCATGCCAGCTGTTGAACATAAGAGGAATATCTATCAGTAACCAAGCATATCTCACGTGCCAGGTTCTCAGAAATATGCTTTCCTGTCGCCTCAAATCTTTGGCAGATATACTCCACCCAGTCCTCTTCGCCAATCTTGTTGAGATAGAAGAAATCACCAAAGCGATAGAATGGATAGCTTTGGTTTTGAAACATCTGCTCCATCATGTGCTTCTTGCTACCATACAGGCAATAAGACACATGGCTCTGCAACTGCCAAATGCCACGAAGCTTCTTTTGGAAAGTCAAGGAATCGGGAAAATCACCTATCTGCTGAAACTCACCTATACACACCACAATACGATAGCCTTTGGATTGGGCTATGACTTCTGGAAGTTTCAACACTTCCTCAGTGGTCTGATTACTTGCATTATATTCCAAAGACAAAGAAAAGTCGTTGGAAGTCGCCCTAACGACAGCCGTGGCAAAAGCATTGACGAAATCATTCTCCGAGCGACAACCAAAAGCATCTATACGCGCTATTTTTATGTCATCGCCCTCCACTAATGAGCATACCTTATCCACCAATGAAGTCTTCCCCATACGACGAGGTGAAATCAAGATAGTATTCACCCCATAGGTAAAGTTAGCCTTCAATCGTTCGGTTTCTTCTCTTCGGTCGGTGAAAGCATCACCTTCCACTCGAACACCAAAAACAAAAGGAGCTTCCATATTCTTTGCCATATTCTTACTTTGCTTATATGTTCTCAATATGCTTAACGACTGCAAAGTTAATAAAAAATCCGTTTTAAACAAGGTTGTTTAAAACAAAGTTGTTTAAAATGGAGAAATATGTGATTTTATGTCTTCTCACCAGTGCTACTCTATATAATTATTCAACTTGTTGGCTGGATTCAAAGGCTTCTGGTCGCAGAGCTGCAACGACTTCACCAACTGCCATCATTACGATTTTATGCATGATTTTTCTGTTCATATAATAATATTGTGTATTAACAGTTGGCGCAAAAATACAACAAATATATTAAATGGCACTTAACTATAAAAGGGGAAAACGTAACTATTTTACGGATAAAGGAGATAAGCCTTCGCTTATCCCCAAACCTCCTCGGCTATCTCTTTGATCAAGTCGAGCTTAGCCCATTGCTCTGCCTCCGTCAACTTGTTGCCTATCTCGCAAGAGGCGAAGCCGCACTGAGGGCTGAGACTCAGACGCTCCAAAGGCACATACTGGGCAGCCTCGTGGATGCGAGCGATGACCGTAGCCTTGTCCTCCAAGACTGGCGACTTGCTGGTAACCAAACCGAGCACCACCTTCTTGTTATCAGACACATACTTCAAAGGCTCGAAACTGCCCGAACGCTCATCGTCAAACTCCAGATAGAAGGTATCCACGTTCTCATGGGCAAAGAGATAAGGAGCCACTGGGTCGTAAGCACCCTTGGCGGCATAGCAAGAATGATAGTTGCCACGACATACATGGGTGTTGATGGTCAATCCCTCAGGCTTGCCCTCGATGGCGAGGTTGTTCACCTTGAGATATTGCAACGCCTCATGCTCCAATGTGAAGCCATTGCCCAACATCGACTTCCAATAGTCATCATCCACGATCATGCCCCAAGTACAGTCGTCGAGTTGCACGGTGCGACAACCTGCTGCACAAATCTCCTGGAAGAAGGTGCGATAAGCCTGGGCGATGTCCTTGATCAACTCCTCGGTGTTAGGATAGAACTCACGGGTATTCTTCGAATTGTTGCCACGGAACAACTCTGAGAGGAACTGGGCTGGAGCCGGAATGGTCTGCTTCGCCTCAACGCCCTCCTCCTCAAACTGCTTGACGAAGAGGAAGTCCTTGATGAAAGGATGGTTATCGCCCGTAATCTTGCCTGTCAACTTCAAAGAGCCCTTGGTGGTCTCCTCGCCATGAAACTGATAGCCATGTTCCAACTCGATGTGCTCCACGCTACCGAATCCCCACATGAAGTCGAGATGCCAATAACTGCGACGGAACTCACCATCCGTGATGTAAGGCAAACCGTGCTCCTTCTGCTGCTTGATGACATCGGCAATCAGTCTATCCTCGATGCGACGCAAGTCGGTGGCAGAAATCTGTCCCTCAGCAAACTTCACTCTTGCTTCCTTCAACTCGGCAGGGCGCAAGTAGCTGCCCACAGCCTCAAAATGCTTGTTTGATATGTTACTCATAATCTTCTTCTTTTAAAAATGTTATTATATTCAACATTGCAAGCCTTGTCATCAGAAACCAAGGACTTGCGGCATCCGGATTTGCGAGTGCAAAGGTAAGAAGAAGAATTTTATCCGCCAAATATTCTTCGTAATTCAGAAAAATATGCTAACTTTGCAGCGAAATCGCGAATTTCACAGAATAATATTCTGCAAAATTTCGCTTTCATAAAACATTTAGAAGAGCATAAGGAAAGAAGCTTACGTCTTAACTCCCTTTGACTCCTTAACTTCTTAACTCCTCATAACAATGGCAACACAAGAGACACTCGATGAAATCGACATCAAGATACTGCGACTTTTGCAGCAGAATTCCAATATGACGGTGAAGGAACTAGCCGCCAGAGTACACTTATCCCCCTCACCCACCTTCGAACGACAGAAACGATTGGAGCGAGAGGGATACATTACTAGATATTCAGCCGTGGTAGATCATCACAAGTTGGGTCACAACGTCATTGTGCTCTGCAACATCCGACTGAAGCAGCACACCCACGACCTGATACAGCAGTTTATGGACACCGTGCAAAAGATAGACCAGATTACGGAATGCTACAACACCACTGGCGATTACGATTTCCAAATCAAGGTGTATGCCCACGACATGAAGGACTACCAAGACTTCATGCTCAACACCCTGGGCAACATCGACTGCATCGGTAGCCTTCACAGCATCATCGTGATAGGAGAAATCAAGGATTCCCACTGCATCCCGGTGAATCGGTGCCTTGTCAAATAGGCGCATCATCCCTTGGCAAATCTCTCGAAAGACGACGTTTTTGTTAAAAACCTATAAAGGAAGAAAGATTTATAGGAAAAGGCTTGCAAGTTTGGAAAAATTACAATATCTTTGCAATGTGTTTTAAAACCAAGTATTTATTAATTTTAATACAGATACATTATGAAAGAATTGAAAGGTACAAAAACAGAGAAGAATTTGCAAGAGGCTTTCGCAGGTGAGTCTCAAGCTCGTAATAAATATACATACTTCGCATCCAAGGCCAAGAAGGATGGTTATGTTCAGATAGCCAACATCTTCGAGGAGACTGCTGCCAACGAGAAGGAGCACGCCAAGATATGGTTCAAGTACTTGGAGGGCGGTGCCATCCAGGACACAGAGAAGAACTTGCAGGCTGCTGCTGAGAGCGAGCACGATGAGTGGACAGAGATGTACCCTCGCATGGCAAAGGAGGCTCGTGAGGAAGGTTTCGAGGAGATTGCCATCAAGTTTGAGATGGTAGCCGAGATCGAGAAGCACCACGAGGAGCGTTATCGCAAGCTCTTGAAGAACGTACAGGACAAGCTCGTCTTCTCTCGTGACGGCGATTGCATCTGGCAGTGCGCCAACTGTGGTCACATCTGCGTAGGAAAGCAGGCTCCTGAGGTTTGCCCTGTTTGCAACCACCCACAGAGCTACTTCCAGATTGAGGCTCAGAACTACTAAATGTCAGAACTTCGAAAAGTTAGATAAGTTAAAGGAATAAGCAAAATAAGGAACGCCATCTTCGAGTTTCTTATTTTGCTTATTTTTTTATTATTCACTTTCCCACTTACGGAGTTTCTCCAAGAGAATCTCTATGAGTCTCGGAATGCCATATTGGTCGAACTCCGATTCCTTGATCCAGATATAATCAGCAGGCAAAGGGAATCGTCCATCCGTTTCCAAGAGATAGAAATCGGCGAGAAGGATGCGATGTGTCAAGACATGCTTCACATCTTTTGCTATTCGGGTGATGCCATAATTCAATGAGGCGGTTGGGAGATGAAACATCTTTTCGATATCTTCGTGATACTCAATAGGAGTTTTCTTGAAGTCGGAAGCATTGTATGGCTCCCACAGTCCCTGCCAAATATCTCCCTTGCCACGGCGATGGATGGCGATCATAGGTTCCGCTTGTTCGCCATTCGCCGATGTCTCTTCTTGACACCTTATATATATATAGGTGAGGCGGCGAGTTTGCACCTTCAGTTTTTTCTCCTTTACGGGCAACTCAGCTACTCGGTCATTTCGCAATGCCTCGCAAGTCTCGGCTAGCGGACAGAGCAAGCACTTGGGCGATTGTGGTGTGCATTGAATCGCGCCGAAATCCATCATTCCTTGATTATAGGCTGAAATGGGAGACAGCTCCATTTCAAATCCATTCGGAAGAATTTTCTCCGAAGAAGAGACAGATGCTTTTAAAGAAGCGGATGAATCTAGAGGAGAAATTGAATCTAGAGAAGAGATTGAGCCTAGAGAAGCGAAAGCGTCAAGCGAATCTCCTCCAGGAATCAATGATTGCGCCAAAGCAGCGAATTCCTTTTTCCCTTGGGTCGAGTTGATGGGCGTATCTATGCCGAAATATCTCGAAAGCACACGATATACGTTTCCATCCACGACCGCCGCAGGAATGTCGAAGGCGAAGGAGCCGATGGCTGCCGCCGTGTAATCGCCCACTCCCTTCAGCGACTTGATGCCCTCCAACGTATCAGGGAACTTGCCCATCTCCACGATTTGCTTGGCTGCCGCATGGAGATTGCGAGCACGAGAGTAGTAGCCCAAGCCCTGCCAAAGCTTTAGCACGTCATCCTCACTTGCCGCCGCCAACGCCTCGACCGTAGGATATTGAGCCATGAATCGCTCCCAATATTCCAAGCCCTGAACAATACGCGTCTGCTGCAAGATAATCTCACTGAGCCAGATGGCATAAGGATCACGAGTCTCACGCCAAGGCAATGCCCTGCCATTCTCACGAAACCAAGAAATGATTTGATTGGAAAAAGACATTTTTTATTCAAGCTTTATACTTTGAGGAAGTTATTGAAGGGAAGTTTTTATTGTTCCGGGTACTGCTGATAAATCTTCAAGCCGAACTCAGCACTCAGCGCATAAGCATGTTCCATAATCTCTGCCAGGATATGCTCGTAATACACCCAAACCTTATCCTTCACGAAGAAATAGAACTCCATCGGAAGTCCGCACTGCGTTGCCTCCAACTGGCGCACCATCAAGGTCATTTCTGTATTCACCTCTGGGCGCTCACGCAGATACTTCTCCATGTATTTGCGATAGAGCTGGAGATTGGTTGGAGCCAAGGCAGCAGGATTTCTCAAATCAGCCAAAACCTGATGTTCATGCTGCCTAGCATTTCCTAGCCCAGCATTCTGATCTTTCTCCATTTCTGTCTGATGCTCATTTCCCACCTCAGCCTTTGCCAGCATTTTCTGCAAACTCTCCTTCGGCTTGAACGAATCCTCTGTGGCGAAGTGCTTCTCCAATAGGCGAGCCTTCAATTCCTCATCCACCAAGCGGATGCTGCGGAAGTCGAAATACACCTTGCGCTGTACCCTTCGTCCCCCACTCTTCTGCATACCAATCCAATTCTGGAAACTGCCGTTGACAAGCGTGGCTGGCGAGATGGTGACGATGGTGTTGTCGAAATTGCGCACCTTCACCGTGGTGAGCGACATCTCCTCCACGATACCATTGGCATCCACCGACTTCACCGTAATCCAGTCGCCCTTGTGGAGCATATCATTGCTCGTCAGTCTGACACCGGCTGCCAAGCCGAGGATGGTATCCTTGAACACCAGCATCAGCACTGCCGAGGTAGCACCCAAGCCAGCAAAGAGCGTCAACGGGTTCTTGCCCAACAAGATGGCGACCACGACCACACCAGCCACAAAGAGCATCAGGATGCGAAGCACGCCACAGAAGGTATGGAAATACTGTTGGGCTGAGGAACGACGCTCCTCGGAACTCTCCAAGCCCTTGAACGAGCCGATGAACACCAAAGCCGTCCTCACCGACATCACCACGATGTAGATGCCCGTGGCACGCTCCAGTATCTCCTTGAAGATAGGATATTCGAGATACACCAATGGCATGAGCGACCATATCACCACCGCTGGCACGATATGGCAAGCCGAGGTGAGCACCTTCTTATTGAAGAGCACATCATCCCATGTCACCTCCGTCTTATCCGTCACCTTCATGATAATCGGCACCAAGAGACGGCGACACAACAAGTCGCTCAACATCGCCAGCAAGATGGCGGTGATGGTGAGCAAGATATGGCGAACCACTGGCACTGCACCGCCCGTGACTCCAGCCATCTGAATCAAATTCTCTACAAACTTACGAATCTCCTCCATACTCTAAAAAACTATAGCATTCTTCACACTTCGTTCTTCACTCTTCACTTCATTCACGGCTTGCACAGCAACTCACACACCTTGTCGGCGAAGTTTCTGGCATTATTGCCGTGCATGATACCATTATTGATGATAGAGAAGCAAAGCTCATGCCCATTCGCCGCCTTGCAATAGCCAGCGAGCGAGATGATGCCCGTCAGCGTGCCGGTCTTCGCCTTCACGTTGGCATGGGCATAACCCGTTTTCATGCGCTTCTTCAGCGTGCCATCGACACCAGCGATAGGCAGGGATTGCTTCAACTGCTGATACATATTCTCGTCACGATAGGCATAGCGAAGGAGCTTCACCTCCAGTTCGGCACTCAAATAGTTGTAGAGCGAGAGACCGGAACCATCGGCGAGTTTGTAGCGAGCAGGATCGAGTCCTATCTTGCGTATCAACTGCCGCTCCACGTTTCTCGCACTCTTGGCACTGGCAGGTCGGTTGCCTGTCGAAGCCGCTATCTGGTAGTACATGCTCTCGGCATAGAGATTGTCGCTCTCCTTCATCATCTTGTGCAATATCTGGTCCATCGTATGGAAACGGGTACAAATGGTGAACGCTCCCTGCGGACAGCGTTTCACGGATGCCCCGAAACCAGCATAGAAGATGCCCGCATCCTTCAACTTGCTAAGGAATCTATCCATAAACAGGTCTTTCCTTCCGAACACCAATGGCGAGAGCACCGGGTTGTCATCATCCCAGCACCATCCCTCGCCCAAGAGGTCTTCGTCCTTCATCGAGCGGTCGGCATAGACGCTGCCCTGGATGCTATCCACACCCAGTTCCTTCAGGCTGGTGACGAACGCCGTCATGTCGTCGGTGTTGAATCGAGGGTCCATGCCGCCCACGCAGTAGATGTCGCCCTTGAGCACGCCGTTCTCCACCGTGCCCGTATATTTGAGGGTGGTCTTAAACTGATAAGAGCCGCCCAACTTATCCAGTGCGGTAATCGCCGTCACGAGTTTCATGGTGCTGGCAGGTCGCATCAACTGGCGTTCACGGAAGCGATAGATGCAAGAATCCGCCTCCAGGTCCCACACCATGATGCCCACCTGCGAGGTCTCAAACATCTTGCTTTTCAGCAGATTGTCCAAGCCCACCTGCACAGCGTGAGGCCAAGGCAGGGAGTCGGAAGCCAAGCTATCCACCATGAGGGAGTCGGAGACAGCCAGTTCGTCCTTGTCGTCGGCAGGCTCTTCTTCCTTCGTCTCCTGTTCCGTATTGTCTATCACCACTTGGGCTTGCAGCGGCAGGCTCATCACCATCACAGACAGCAAGCTCATCACATATCTTAATATCTTATTCATTACCTAATTTTATTCAAAAAGACAGCAAGAGAATTCTTCACTCTTCGTTCTTCACTTCCCCATTTTCTTCTCCACTTCCTTGACGAATCCCTCCTCATTGTCGGGTTGCAGGCTCACCATTCGCTTGTGTCCAAACTCGATGACAAGCGCATGGTCCAAGCCGAAGCACGCCTTCATCGGAGTCACACTGATGATGTCACATACCGGGATGGTCTTCTTGCTGGAGAAGCGTCCCTCGTCGATGACGATGAAATCCATCTCCTCGTCACGGTCGATGGGCTTCACACGGCGAAAGGTATAGGTGGTATGGAGGATGCGCTCTATCATGCCCACGATGACGATGGCGAGGAGGATGCCGATGATAGCCACCTTCATCCAAAAGAAGTAACCCACCAAGAGTGCAAAAACACCCACTCCACACTTCGCTGGCACCGTAAAACGCTTATGAAAAGTTCTGTCTGTCATACCTTTTTATTAAAAAACACTGCAAAATTACAAAAAAACCACCGCATATTGCGCATTTTAAAGAGAAATTAGTAATTTTGCAACGAATTAAGAATTGAGAAATAGATAAACTCATGGTTTATAAGTATGATTTTCTGATTATCGGTGCAGGAGTTGCCGGTATGAGTTACGCCCTGAAAGTAGCCAGAGCGCATAAAGGTAAAGTGTGCATGATCTGCAAGACTTCGCTCGACGAGGCCAACACATCGTTTGCACAAGGTGGTGTGGCATCAGTTACCAACCTGGAGGTGGATAACTTCGACAAGCACATACAGGATACAATGATTGCCGGTGATTATATCAGCGACTACAAGGCAGTGAAGCAGGTGGTCACCAAGGCACCTGAGCAAATCAAGGAGCTGGTAGAATGGGGTGTCAACTTCGACAAGCAGCAGGATGGCAAGTTCGACCTCCATCGTGAGGGCGGTCACAGCGAGTTCCGCATCCTTCACCACGCCGACGACACGGGTGCCGAGATTCAGCGTGGACTGATGGAGGCTGTGCGCAACAACCCAGACATCGACATCAAGGAAAATCATTTCGCCGTGGAGATTATCACGCAGCACCACTTGGGCGCACGTGTTACTCGCCGCACTCCTTACATCAACTGCTATGGCGCTTACGTCCTCAACCCCGACACCCAGAAGGTGGATACCTATCTGAGCAAGGTCACCGTGATGTGTACCGGTGGATGCGGTGCCGTCTATCAGACCACTACCAACCCAGTGATTGCCACTGGCGATGGCGAGGCGATGGTATATCGTGCCAAGGGAACCGTAGCCGATATGGAGTTTGTGCAGTTTCACCCTACCGCCCTCTTCCATCCAGGAGAGACCCACCCAGCGTTCCTCATCACCGAGGCGATGCGTGGCTACGGCGGTATCCTCCGCTTGCCTAACGGCGAGAGCTTCATGGAGAAGTATGACGAGCGCCTGAGCCTTGCCCCTCGCGACATCGTGGCTCGTGCCATCGACAAGGAGATGAAGATTCATGGTCTCGACCATGTTTGTCTCGACGTCACCCACAAGAACCCTGAGGAGACCAAGCACCACTTCCCTAACATCTATGCGAAGTGCCTCAGCATCGGCATCGACATCACCAAGGAATACATCCCTGTTCGCCCTGCTGCCCACTACATGTGCGGTGGTATCAAGGTCGATCTCAACGGATGCTCCAGCATCAACCGCCTCTATGCCCTCGGCGAGTGCTCTTGCACGGGTTTGCATGGTGGCAACCGCTTGGCTAGCAACTCACTCATCGAGGCTGTGGTATATGCCGACACCGCTGCCAAGCACAGCATCGAGCACGTGGATGAATACGACTTCAACGACAAAGTGCCTGCATGGAACGACGAGGGTACGCTGACCAACGAGGAGAAGGTGCTCATCACCCAGAGCGTGAAGGAGGTAGGCGAATGTATGAGCAACTATGTGGGCATCGTACGTAGCGACCTCCGACTGAAGCGTGCCTGGGACCGTCTCGACCTGCTCTATGAGGAGACCGAGAACCTCTTCAAGCGTGTGAAGGTGAGCAAGGAGCTTTGCGAGCTTCGCAACATGATCAACGTAGGTTATCTCATCACTCGCATGGCTATCGAGCGCAAGGAGAGCCGTGGTCTCCACTACACCATCGACTATCCTGTTCACGCTTACGACAAGAAATAAAGTTTTTCATCTAGGCACAGTTATCTAGAAATATACTAGGCACGGATTACAGCATCATGTAGTCCGTGCCTTATTTTTTATTCTATGGTAATAAAGACAGCCTCCCCTCGGTCTCTCGCTTCCACAAACTTCTGCATGAAGCGATGCATCCTGATGCGGGAGTTCACCACCATTCCCACCTTTCGGTTTTCGCCGAGCAAGATGCAGCCCTGCGTGTCCTTGGCGGTATTGCCCGAATAGATGCGAACGCCTGAGAAGCTCGGCACACCAAAGAGCAGCGGCAACCACTTCTTGAAGCGGATGGACTTCGTCACCAGGAGCGGATAACGCCCCTCTGGTATGGCAGTCTTGCCAGCCATCTTCTGCGCCTTCTTGCCCGACACCCTGCCGATGCGCTCGTTCTCCTCCTCAAGAGCCAGTTTCACGCCGAGCAGATTTCTCCACGTCGGCTCCAGGGTATCGCAGAAGTACTCTTCACCGATAAAAAGTTTCCCGATGGTGTAATCGCTCTTCTTGGCGATTCGTTTCAATATGATTTCCATAAATATCAACATTATTCTTTATGATGGTTTAAACTTCTTTTTCAACAAGCGCTAGATTTGTGTAGCAACCTTGTTGAAGCACTTTACTCTGAATCGAGTCTTGAGACGTTCAAATTCTGCTACGTCCCACATTCTCTTGGCGAGGTCGTGGATGAACTTGCGTCCACGCTCCGTCCATACGAGGTAGGTACGAGTATAGACCTGCCCAGCTTCATGCTTCGCTCTGCATCACCTATCGGAACCTGTAAGTCGAATGCCTTCACACCGCTTTTCGTGCGACTCTTGGCAAGTCCCATGTGAGCATACTCGGCGTAGAGCATGTACTGACCGCTTTGGTAGTATTCTCCAAGGAAACAATGACTTTGTCTCTCTCGGCGATTGCCTCCTCCAAGACCTTTTGGAAGCGAGCCTTGATTTGCTCAAGAGTCTCGTCGGGGTTGATGCGGAAGTAGCCTCCGTTCTTTCTGATGGCAGGCAGCACTTCCGATGTCACCCAATGCTTGAATCGCTGCGCGCTTTCGAGCTTCGAACCGAAGACGAGGGAATAGACACCGCTCTCTTGTACCCCAACGCATCACACACGTCTTTGCCGCATAAGAATGGCTCACCATTCTTATCCGTCATCGTGCGCATACGACCGAACTCAAGGCTATAGAATTCCTTGACGTTCATGTCGTCAGTTGCTGCATTCTTGGCAGCAGCACCATTCTGAATCTGTCGAAGACTAGCGAAGTCTTCTTCATATCCATCGCCTTGTTGTAGGCGGAGCGGAGTGCCTGGGGCTTCACGTGCCAGAGCGTACCGAAGAGTTGCCACTTGTCCTCGAGGGCGAAGCGGGAGGAAAGTTCCTCCACCAGGATGCCCCTCTCCGACCAAGTCATACCGATGGGCTGATAGTCGGCATCCATCAAGTGATGGTCCACCAACTTCTGCAATGCAGTCAGGCACTCGGCTCTGTTGAGCGTCTCTGGCAAGACTATGCCATTGGACATATCGGCTGTTTCCGACAAGCTGGAGTTCTTCTCGGCGACCCCACAATTCATGGTGTTCTGACCACCCAGGTTCACCTGGCAGTTGCTCAAACTGATTTGTCCCTTGGCAAGCATTTCTACGATTTTTTCGGATAAGTGATTATCTTCCATAATGATATATATTTAGAAAAAGATTGATAACTTCTCTTACAACACGATTGACAACGTCATGGGCGACAGGCATTTCGCAAGAGCGACGCAATGTATTCATCTCATCGCCTGTTGCTTTCGTCGGCAACTGCGCTCCATTCCTCGGCTGATACTCCACGCTCCGATGAGCCTGCTCCCTGGCAAACTCGCCGTTCACCTCGAAAGCCTTCCACTGGTATCGCAGGGCGATGTCGTAGAAGCACTGCTCCACCCTAGGACCATCCTCTGAGGGTTCGAGCATCAGGGCGAAGCTGTCCCAGAAGAAAAGCTCCATCGCCTCGTCTTGCCCACCATGGTCGCCGAAGTAGAAGGGAGTGCCATTGACCATCACCCTGCAACCGATGCCATCGGGCGGAGCCACCAGGCTGTCGATATGCCATCGGAGGTGCATCGACTCATGGATGTTGCGAAACACCGCCGCATTGCCGTTTTCCGCCTCGGCAAAGAATGCCCAGGCTAAGCTCACGGCGAGCAACTTTTGCTCTCGGCTGCAAAACTTGCGCAGCGAGATGTACTTCAAGGAGAGACGCTGGATGAGCTGGCAGGTGTGTTCGCCCGTCTGCTGCAAGATGTCGTCTAGGGAGGTAAAGAGATACCTAATGTTTACGGTTTGACTCATGTCTGATTTTGTTTAGAAAATGATAACTGTCCGCTTGATATAGCGTGTATTGTGGTTGTCTGGAAGAGCATCTTCTGCGACGCCCCTAGTATTTTCCATTCTACGCTTGCAAAAGTAATAAATATTTCGCAAGGTCGCAAGTATTTTAACAATTATAACAATTGGAGACGATGATGGCTAAAATGAAACAAGCAAGAGAATAGGGGCGATATATTTGCCCATTTTCTCTTGCTTGTCTTTATGTTATAGCCTCGAATAGATGAAGACAAGGCTTAGTTCTTCAAACGATTGATTTGCTCTTGGGTCAAGCCGGTGAAGGCGATGATTTGTGCATCAGGCAATCTTGCCATAAGCATTTTCTTGGCAACTTCTACCATTCCCTCAGCTTTACCTTCTGCAATACCTTCAACTCTTCCTTCCGCTCTTCCTTTCTTGATGCCATCTTGCATGCCATCATCATAGCCCGTGCTGATGACGCTGCGCTGGTATGCCTCATTCATCTTATGGCGCTGATACACCAGCAACTCCTCCCTCGACAACTTGCGTACATCGAGACATTCCTTGGCATCTGCCAAGCCTGGGGCTGTGTCGCTCGCCTCTATCTCGCCCGTCTTCAAGAAACGAATC
>FR893309.1 GCA_000436035.1 Prevotella sp. CAG:732
CTATTTATATTATATATATAAATATATATATAATATAAAACATTTTTCTAGACTAAATGGGGTGGCAAGTTTTTTACTGTAACGCTGTAACGTTGTAACGCTTTATCAGATGTTAGCCCCATCCAGCAGTTCGGCGTATTGAGCGATGGCATCCCGGATTTCACTCATCTTGATGAACTCATCAGCAGAGTGGGAGCGAGAAGACTCGCCCGGTCCTAGCTTGAAGGAAGGGAACGACATCAAGGCTTGGTCGCTGAGCGTAGGACTGCCGAATGGCTTCATGCCCATCGCCACGCATTTCTTGATGAGCGGATGCTCAGGGTTGATGCGTGAGGACTTCAAGCGGAAGCTATGCGCCTTGCACTCGCTCTTGAGGTGCTGGCAGATGAAATGATATACCTCCTCGTTGTCGTAAAACTCATTGGTGCGGATATCCACCAACATCGTGCAGGTGTCGGGGATGACATTGTGCTGGGTTCCGGCGTTCACTACGGTGAGCGTCATCTTGGTAGGTCCCAGGAACTCGCTCACTTTCTCAAACTTGTAATCCCTGATCCATCGCATGTCGTCGAGTGCCTCGTAGATGGCGTTCACGCCCTCGTTTCTGGCGGCATGACCGCTCTTGCCATGGGCGATGACATCCAATACCATCAATCCCTTCTCTGCCACGGCTGGTTGCATGCCCGTAGGCTCACCCACAATCGCTACATCAATATGCGGCAGGAGAGGAAGGGCACGGCTGATGCCATCCTTGCCCGACACTTCCTCCTCGGCAGAGGCGAGATAGATGAGATTGTAGGACTGAGGCTTCGAGGTGAGCAAGCGGAACATCTGGAGCAGGGAGCACAAGCCACCGCCGCAGTCGTTGCTGCCCAGGCCGTAGAGGATTTCTTCCTCCTCCTTGGATTCCCCCTTCTGTACCTCTATCCCAGGATGGAAGGGATCTCTCTTCCAAGAATCCACGGGCTTCACGGTGTCGATATGGGCGTTGAGCAATAGGGTAGGCTTGCCCTCATCGTAGTGAGGGTCGATGATCCAAACATTGTTGGCATCACGTTGGGGCGTGAAACCATAGCTTCGGATGGTTGCCTCCATGATGTCGGCGGCATCCTTCTCGTTGCGACTCACGGATGGAGTGGCGATGAGCTTCTTCAGCAGTGCCACGGCATCCTCGGTGTATTCATCTTGTGTCAGCATAATCTCTCTTGTTTTTTGATTTCGACGGCAAAGTTACGAAAAAATGAGCATACAAATTGTAAAAAGTGCCATTTTTATTTTGTATTGTCTGTGATTTGCCGTATCTTTGCACCTAAGTAATAAAATAAAAGCTTATGCAAGTAAATAGTCATCTTTCAGTACTGATTCACGACTTAGCTAATAAGTATGGTGATAAACCGGCGCTTACGTTCAAGAAGTTCGGAGGCGACCTGTGGCAGACCGTTTCATGGAATCAGTTCTCGCTGAGAGTGAAACAAGTTAGCAACGCTTTGCTCAACATCGGGGCAAAGCCACAGGACAAGATTGCTGTGTTCTCACAAAACTGTGTTCACTACCTTTACACAGACTTTGGTGCGTATGGAGTGCGTGTATGCTCCATCCCTTTCTATGCCACCAGTAGTGAGCAGCAGATACAATACATGATCAATGATGGTCAGGTGCGCTTCCTCTTTGTGGGCGAACAGGAGCAGTATGACAAGGCACATCGTGTCTTCGCCCTCTGTCCATCCCTAGAGCGCATCATCATCTTCGACTCCAGTGTGCGCATCAGCACTCATGACCCTAACGCCCTTTACTTCAAGGACTTTGTCAAGTTGGGTGAGAACCTGCCACGCCAGACGGAGGTGGAGGAACTCTATAAGCAAGCCTCGATGGACGACTTGGCGAACATCCTCTATACCAGCGGTACCACCGGCGACAGCAAGGGCGTGATGCTTACCTACGGACAGTATCATGCAGCCTTGAAGGCCAACGATGAGTGTGTGCCTGTCTCGGAGAAGGATCGTGTCATCAACTTCCTTCCTTTCACCCACATCTTCGAGCGTGGATGGGCTTATCTCAGTCTGAGCGAGGGCGCACGCCTCTTCATCAATACTTATCCTCACGAGATTCAGGAGAGTATGCGAGAGGTGCATCCTACCTGTATGAGCAGTGTGCCTCGCTTCTGGGAGAAGGTATATATCGCAGTGAAGGCGAAGATGGACAATGCCTCTGCCTTCCAGAAGAAACTCTTCAACCATGCCTTGGCAGTAGGTCGCAAGCGCAATATAGAATACCTCGCTAATGGCAAGCGCCCGCCGCTCACCTTGGAGTTGGAATACAAGCTCATCAACAAGACGGTGCTCAGCATGGTGCGCAAGCAACTCGGCTTGGAGAATCCTAACATCTTCCCTACGGCAGGTGCTTACGTAAGCCCAGAGGTGGAGAAATTTATCCATTCCATCGGTATCGGTATGGTGGTAGGTTATGGCTTGACCGAGAGCCTTGCCACGGTATCATGCGACCAGCTCGACAAGAAGTTTACCATCGGTTCGGTGGGTCGCCCTATCTCCAGCATCCAGATCAAGATAGGTGAGGACAATGAGGTTCTCCTGAAGGGCCCTACCATCACCAAGGGATATTACCATCGTGCTACCACCAATGCCAAGGCATTCGATGAGGAAGGCTACTTCCATACGGGTGATGCCGGCTACTTGAAGGATGGCGAGTTGTACCTGACCGAGAGAATCAAGGACTTGTTTAAGACCTCCAACGGAAAGTATATCGCTCCACAGCAGGTAGAGTCTTTGCTCTTGGTGGATAAGTTTATCGACCAGGTGGCAGTCATTGCCGACCAGCGCAAGTTTGTGTCAGCCTTGGTAGTGCCAGAGTTCCGTATGGTAGAGGATTGGGCTAGAGAGCATCAGGTGGCATTTGGCAGTCGAGAAGACCTCTGCGCCAATGAGAAGGTACACAAAATGTTGATGGATCGCATCCAAATACTCCAGCAGCACTTGGCATACTACGAGCAGATCAAGCGTATCACCCTCTTGCCTCATCATTTCTCGATGGAATCGGGCGAACTGACCAACACGCTGAAGATTCGCCGCCCTGTCATCAACAAGAACTACAAGGCGGAGATCGAGAAGATGTACGAGGAGTAAACTATAAATTCTTAATTAAATCAGATGATAACATCAGATCAGTTGAAGGATGTGATGGACCGTGCTGAAGCACTCCATCGCTATCTCAATATAGACCAGAAAAAAGTAGAATTTGAGGAGGAACAGCTCCGTACCCAAGCTCCTGACTTTTGGGAAGACCCGAAGTATGCACAGGAGCAGATGAAGAAGGTGAAGAGCATACAGAAGTGGCTCGATGGCTACAAGGAGGTGCGCCTCTATGCCGATGAGCTACAGCTCGCCTTCGACTACTACAAGGAGGAAATGGTGACTGAGCAGGAGGTCGACGACGACTATGCCAAGGCCATCAAGGCGATAGAAGACTTGGAGTTGAAGAACATGCTCCGCCAGAAGGAAGACCCTATGGACTGCGTGCTCAAGATCAATTCCGGTGCCGGTGGTACGGAGAGCCAGGACTGGGCTTCGATGCTGATGCGTATGTATATGCGCTGGGCTGAGGCTCACGGCTACAAGGCGACCATCACCGATATGCAGGAAGGCGATGAGGCTGGTATCAAGAGTGTGACCATGACCATCGAGGGCGGTGAGTACGCATACGGTTACCTGAAGAGTGAGAACGGTGTGCATCGCTTGGTGCGTGTATCGCCTTTCAATGCCCAAGGCAAGCGTATGACCAGTTTCGCCAGTGTCTTCGTCACCCCATTGGTGGATGATACCATCGAGGTGTATGTCGATCCAGCCAAGTTGTCGTGGGATACCTTCCGTTCCAGTGGTGCGGGTGGTCAGAACGTCAACAAGGTGGAGTCGGGTGTTCGCCTTCGTTATTGGTACACCGACCCTGATACCGGCGAGGAAGAGGAAATTCTCATCGAGAACACCGAGACACGCGACCAACCAAAGAACCGTGCCAAGGCTCTCTTGCTCTTGAAGAGTCAACTCTACGACCGTGCCATGAAGAAACGCTTGGAGGCAAAGGCGAAGATAGAGGCTGGCAAGAAGAAGATAGAGTGGGGAAGCCAAATCAGAAGTTATGTCTTCGATGACCGCCGCGTGAAAGACCACCGCACCAACTATCAGACCTCTGATGTGGATGGCGTGATGGATGGCAAGATCGATGGATTCATCAAGGCATACTTGATGGAGTTCCCGACAAATGATAGTGAAGAGTGATGAACGAAGAGTGAAGAATCTAAGTGTGTTCTTCATTATACTATAACCTAATAATATTAAACAACTATGAGTAGTAATAAGGATTTGAGAAGGGCAAAGCACGCCGCTTACGAGAAGAAGCAGGCTGCCCAGGGTGAGAAAATTATCAAGTGGATATTCGGTATATTGGTAGCGCTTGCTATCCTATTCGCCATTTATTCTGCGACGATAGCATAAATTGAGATTATGAGTGGATTAGAAATAGAAAGAAAATTCCTCGTTAAGAAGGGCGACGCTTACAAGAGCGCCGCCTTTTCTAGTAGTCATATCCAGCAAGGTTATATCCCTGCCGATGGTGCCACCGTGCGCATCCGCACTCGTGACGACAAGGCTTACCTCACCATCAAGGGAAAGTCGGTGAACGGCGGTATGACTCGATACGAGTTTGAGAAAGAGATAGAGATGGATGAGGCGCAGCATCTCTTGCAACTTTGCAAGGGTGGTGTCATCGACAAGCGCCGCTATCTCGTGAAGAGTGGCAACCATACCTTCGAAGTGGATGAGTTTTATGGTGACAACGAGGGACTCGTCATGGCGGAAGTGGAACTCGGCAGTGAGGATGAAACTTACGAAAAGCCCGACTTCATCGGAATGGAAGTGACGGGCGACAAGCGCTTCTATAATTCCCACCTGCTCAGCTATCCATTTGCCATCTGGCGCAATATATTGCCCGAAGAATATCGCTAATCTTGTGATTTTTGTATAAAAACCGCAAATATTATATATTTCTGCGATATTTGCTTTCAATTTATACGTTTAAGTGCGAAATATTTTATAATTTTGCACCCGAATAAAGAGAAAGTAAAGAAAATGACAGAAACAAATAGAGGTAGTTTTGGTAGTAAGATAGGTTTGATTCTTGCTACAGCAGGTGGTGCCGTAGGCTTGGGCAATGTATGGCGTTTTCCATATATGGCAGGTCAGGAAGGTGGTGCCGCCTTCATATTGGTATATATAGGATGTGTGCTCTTCCTGGGCATCCCTTGTATGATTTCGGAATTTGTCATCGGCCGTCATGGTGCATCCAATACGGCTCGTGCCTATACCAAACTCTCGAATGGCAAGGCTTGGAAGTGGGTGGGCTACCTGGAGGTGCTCACGGGATTCTTGATCACGGGCTACTATGCTGTCGTGTCGGGATGGTGCTTACAATATATATATGCCAGCATCATGGGTGAACTGCATGGTGATCCAGCCTTCGTGGCAAACTATTTCAAGGAGTTCTCTTCCGACCCAGTGCGCCCTGTGATGTGGACGGTGGCTATCTTCTTGATATGTCACTTCGTGATTATCCATGGCGTGAGAGGCGGTATCGAGAAGGCATCCAAGATTATGATGCCTATCCTCTTCATCCTCTTGCTCATCATCGTGGTGGCTTCTTGCTTGTTGCCGGATGCCGGCAAGGGTATCGAGTTCTTGCTCAAGCCTGATTTCGGCAAGGTGGATAGGGGCGTGTTCCTCGGTGCCTTGGGACAGTCGTTCTATTCCCTCAGCATCGGTATGGGATGTATCTGTACCTATGCTTCCTATTTCAGCCGACAAACCAACCTGTTTAAGTCTGCCTTGCAAATCTCCCTCATCGACTTCTTGGTGGCGATATTGGCTGGCTTGATGATATTCCCTGCGGCATTCTCGGTGGGCGTTTCGCCAGATAGCGGTCCTTCGCTCATCTTCATCACCTTGCCAAATGTTTTCAATGAGGCGTTTGCATCGGTGCCAGTGTTGGGTTGGATTATCTCCTTGCTCTTCTATGTGCTCTTGTCGTTGGCGGCATTGACCTCGCTGATGTCATTGCACGAGGTGAACACCTCTTTCTTCTATGAGGAGTTGAAGATCGACCGCAAGAAGGGAGCGATGCTCGTTACCGTTTCGTGTGCCATCATCGGAGCCTTCTGCTCGTTGTCATTGGGTGCCACCGATGCCTTGACCTTTGCGGGCAAGACCTTGTTCGACTGGTTCGACTTCATCACGGGACAGATCTTCCTTCCTATTGCGGGCTTCCTTACCTGCTTGTTTATCGGATGGTATGTGCCTAAGAAACTGGTGAAAGACGAGTTTACCAACTGGGGCACCTTGAAGGGCAGTCTCTTTGGTGCGTATTTGTTCTTGATTAAGTTTGTATGTCCTATCTTGATTCTTTTGGTATTCTTGAATCAGTTGGGATTATTGGACGGAATATTGTAATTTGTAGTAAATGGAGAATAGAGGAAGTTTCGGAAGTAAGTTGGGCGTCATCCTAGCCACGGCAGGTTCTGCTGTGGGCTTGGGCAATGTATGGCGCTTCCCATATATGGTAGGTCAGAATGGAGGTGCGGCGTTCATCCTCATCTATCTGGTGTGCATCTTGTTGCTTGGTTTGCCAGGTATGTTGGGCGAGTTCATCATCGGTCGTCATTCGGCAGCCAATGCGGCTCGTGCCTATCGCAATCTTGCCGGGGGCAAGGCGTGGGCGTTCATGGGATATATGGGAGTGGTGACTTCCATGATTATCCTCGGTTTCTATGCCGTGATAGCCGGTTGGTGCTTGCAGTATCTCTATGCCAGCATCATGGCACAGGTACAGGGCGATGCCGACTTTGTGGTCAAGTACTTCCAGGAGTTCTCTTCCGACCCGATACGTCCTACCTTGTGGACGGTGGCGTTCATCCTCTTGACCCACTTCGTGGTGGTACGAGGTGTGCGCAATGGCATCGAGAAGGCCTCCAAGATATTGATGCCACTCCTCTTCGTGCTGTTGATAGTCATCGTCATCGCTTCTTGCTCACTGCCAGGGGCGATGAAGGGCGTGGAGTTCTTGCTGAAGCCTGATTTCACCAAGGTGGATAAGAATGTGCTGCTCGAATCGCTCGGACAGGCGTTCTTCTCGCTGAGCCTCGGTACAGCGTGCCTTTGCACTTACGCTTCTTACTTCAGCCGACAGACCAATCTCTTGAAGTCGGCAAGTCAGATTGTCGTGATCGATACGGTCATCGCTGTCTTGGCTGGTTTGATGATTTTCCCTGCCGCTTTCTCGGTGGGCGTTCAACCAGATAGTGGTCCTTCTTTGATTTTCATCACGCTCCCGAATGTCTTCAACCAGGCGTTTGCCAATATGCCGATTGTGGGTTATTGCGTGTCGGTGCTCTTCTATGCCTTGTTGGTGTTGGCGGCATTGACCTCCACCATCTCTATGCATGAGATAGGTACGGCTTGTATCTATGAGGAGAAGAAAATCAGTCGCAAGAAGGGTGCTTGGGTCGAGACCATCATCTGCTGTATCATCGGTATCTTCTGCTCATTGTCGCAAGGCGCAGTGCCAGAGTTGGTCATCTGCGGCAAGGACTTCTTGGGATGGTGTGATAACCTGACGGCACAGTTGCTGATGCCAGTGGGTTCTTTCCTCACCTGCCTTTTCTTGGGATGGTATGTGCCGAAGAAGATTGTGCGCGATGAGTTCACCAACTGGGGTACGCTCAAGGGTACTCTCTTCCCTGTGTTCCTCTTTATGATTCGCTTCGTCAGCCCAATCTGTATCTTAATGGTATTCCTTCATCAGCTGAAAGTATTCTAAGAGGTATAAAGAGATTTTGAATAAAAAATAGAAAGCCTATTTCGTTTTTGAGAGAAGTTTTATTCTCTTTGGAGTTAGATGTAATGTAAATTTAAAATCTCCTTAGAACTCGATGTAAGGCTTCAGCCTCTCGATTTCATTGGTAGGAAAGTCTTTGAGGAGCTTTAGCTCTTGAAGGTTGTGGATGGGACCTTTCAAGCGGCGGTAGTCGCAAATCTCCTTGGCTTGATAGAAGTTGAGGTAGGGATGCTGACGGAGTTGGTTGAGGGAGAACTTGTTGATGTTTAGCTTCCTCACTTCGTTGGCGTTGACAGTGAGGAAAGGTAGGGCTTCCTCTGGCAAACCTTCTATCTCCCGAAGTTGCGAGAGAGAGGCGAAGCCGCCCAACTTGTCTCGGTATCGGACGATGGCTTTGGCATAATAGCTGCCGATGCCCGGTATCTTCATCAGCTCTGTCGTATCGGAAGAGTTGACGCTTACGTGCTGTCCCGGCTTCAACTTTTGGGAATAGCTATATACTTTCTGCTTTCCTGCTTCAGGGTAGGAACTTCCATCCTGCGAATTTCCTCTCCCTTGAGCATACCCTTGTCGTCCCGTCTTCCTTCCGTAATAATCGGAAGCAGGACGGTAGTCTTCACCTATTATAATATAAGGGGCGAGAACCTCGTATTGCTTCTTGGTCAAGCCATAGAGGCGAGCGAAGTCGGAAGGCTCCCGAAAGATGCCACCCTTGGCACGATAGCGGTAGATGCTCCTCACTTGCCATGGTTGCAAGCCGAGGCGGAGCAGTTGGGCGCTGTCGGCAGTATTGGGGTCGAAGGCGAAGAGTTCGTGGGGTACGCCATCCACCTTATAATATAGGTGTTCCTTCTCATAGGCGTTATCCTTTGAAGTGGCATTCCGCTCGTTTGCACTTGCAGCCTTGTCGGAACGAGCTGGATAGTTGTGGAAACTGCCGTCGCTGCTGGGACTCAACATGCCCACTACGATGACGAGGGTGATGCACACGATGACGATGCCGAGAAGCACCATGATGGCTTGACGGTCGTTGCGCTGGAGATAAAAGAAATCTTTGAGGTGAAACATATCGTTTTCGCTTTAAAGGGTGAATAATGTTAGATGTTAGAGAAGAGCCGAAGCCCTATCTCTGATGGATAGTCGGGATTACTGGACTCGAACCAGCGACCTCATCGTCCCGAACGACGTGCGCTACCAACTGCGCTAAATCCCGAGGGGGTATTCCTGAGGCAAGCCTTATCGCATACCTCGCAATATCGCTTGCAAAGTTACACTAAATACGATATAAAACAAAATATTAGCGGCTTTTTTAAACTTTTTTGAAAGAAAAGTGAGGAAAAATTTGGTGGAACGAAATAAAAACGCTACCTTTGCACTCGCAAATGAGCAATCCTCGTTTGTTTCATATAGTTGGTGCCATAGCTCAGTTGGTAGAGCAAAGGACTGAAAATCCTTGTGTCCCCGGTTCGATTCCTGGTGGTACCACTTATCTTCTAAGAAAGCCAATCCTTCGTAACAAGGTTTGGCTTTTTTCATTTTCTGCCTCTTCCGTATCAGTTGTTTACTATATCGCTGCAAAGCCTCTGTATGCGAAAACGTTTACGTGAGAAAGTCAACAGAAATGTAGCCGACTTATTGATTATTTCCTTACCTTTGCAAACGAAGATAAAATAAACAATCGCAACTACGAGTCAATCTAGAATATAAATCTACTAAACACTTAACAAAAAAATGAACAAATTCTACTTTTTACTGTTAGCGGGATTGCTTTCTGTCAATGCGTTCGCTGAGAACAAGCAGACCGTTACGATTGATGGTCAAGCCGTAGGCAAGACTGTCAAGGAGATCACCTTTGATGGTGATAATGTCATCCTGAGTTATAGTGACAATACCTCTGATACAAAGGATATGTCACTCGTTTCCCTCGCTTTCACATACGATGGCACCACTGGCATCGACCAGGTGGAGACCACCGAGAAAGCTTTGCAGGGTAAGGTATTCAACCTCAATGGTCAATACGTCGGCACTTCTACCGAGGGCTTGGCTAAGGGCGTGTATATCGTCAACGGAAAGAAAGTAATCATCAAGTAAAAGGAGGGACAAGACATGAAGAAACTTATTTTTAGTTTGGCACTCCTCTTGATGAGTGTCAGTGCAGCTTTGGCACAGACATGGGCGTTCAATGAACGTGACCCATTCATCGGTGACGCTGATGAGGATTTGATTAATGCGGATGCAACCAATTGGTACAACGATGCAACCAAGTCTCGTTACAATTTCTTTTCTGCTTTGGACAATGCTGCTTTGACAGCTAATGGTACAGAACTTAATTTCGCTAAAGGCTTGCTCTTCAAGTGTAATGCGGGTACACCATCTCAATCAAGTGGAACACCAGCAGAACAAAATGGTAAGATTCGCTTGAACTATGGTGGTGAGTACTTGGAGTTGAATGGTACAGGTATTATCGTTACTATCCCTAATGTTAAGCAAGGTTGGGTGGTAACTGTAGTATGCAAGTCTGCTAAGTCTAAGACAGCTCGTGGCTTGTATGTCAGCAGCAATGTCGGTGGTACAACCAACTTCAATACAAAGTCTGCCAATCAGATAACTTGTACTGGTACAGTTTCTGAGTCAGGTGACGTAACCTTGACAACTAACGATGGTGGTATGTTGATTTACAGCATTTCTGTCAAGGACCCAAGTGCAGTAGAGCCAGAGCCAGTTGACCCAGATGCAGGTAACAAGGTAAACAATGCAGTATCTCGTGATACTTACAAAAATCAGATGTTTGTCACAACCAACAGCGGTTCTGTCAAATACTACAATACAGAGGACTTGTCTAAGGTATCTTTCGAGGGTGACAAGACCGTCGTTACACCTCTCAAGTCTGGTGCTGAGAATGATGAATACGATGCTACTGTCAAGGAAATCAGTTTCGCCAAGAAAGCTGAGCAAGGTCAAGACGGTACTTTCGACAAACAAGATGGTGTAGTTGAGATTACTGAGGCTAAGGGCTGGCAGGAATCTGCTTATTTGAAATGGAAAGCCTTTGACGGAGCAACCTCTTATAATGTGTATGTAGATGGCAAGAAGATAGATGCTCAGTTGGTGCGTAAATATACCAACTATTATCGTGCTGATGTTTTGGGCTTGAAAGCTGGCGATTATTCAGTAAAAGTCGTTCCAGTAAAAGCTGATGGTACAGAGATTGAGTCAGCAGCCAATACTGCAACCGGTTTGGCAGTGAAAAGCTATGACCGTTCAGGCTTTGCTCACTTCAACTATACAGGTGGTATCGGTGCTTACAACAATGATGGTACTCTGAAGGCTGGCGCTAAGGTGCTTTACATCACAGCCCAGACAGCTAAGACGGTTTCTACCGATGTTATTTTGGATAAGGGAAAGGCTGCAACCAAGACAACAGGTCTTCAAGCAATCATTGATGCTTATCAAAAGGGTAATGATCCAACTCCTATCGCATTCCGTTTCATCGGTAAGGTAAGCCTTTCTGATTTGGATAAGATTTCTAGTTCCTCTGAGGGTATTCAGGTAAAAGGTAAGAGTGGATATACAGGGATGAGCCTTACTTTTGAGGGCGTCGGTGAGGATGCTACTGTTCATGGCTTTGGATTCTTGGTTAGAAATGCTAAGGGCATTGAGTTCCGTAATTTTGCCATTATGAACTGTCTCGATGACGCTTTGTCTCTTGATACACAAAACCAGCACGTGTGGATTCACAACATGGACTTCTTCTATGGTCAAGCAGGTGGCGATAAAGACCAGGCAAAGGGTGATGGTACTGTTGACTTGAAGGGTAACAGCCAGTATATTACTATCGCATACAACCGCTTTTGGGATAGTGGTAAGTCTTCTTTGTGTGGTATGAAGAGTGAATCTAACGAGAACTGGATTACTTATCACCACAACTGGTTCGATCACTCCGATTCACGTCATCCACGTATCCGTACGATGAGTGTACACGTTTATAATAATTACTTTGATGGTAACTCAAAGTATGGTGTAGGTGCCACATCTGGTTCAAGTGCTTTCGTTGAGAGTAACTACTTCCGTAATGCAAAAGACCCTATGATGATTTCGGGACAGGGTACAGATGCCAAGGGGGATGGTACTTTCTCTGGGGAGACAGGTGGTATGATCAAGGAATATGGTAACATCTTTGCAGAGAAGAGTAGAAAGTTCCAGTATGTACCTTATTCTTCCAATAACAAGGATTTCGATTGCTATGATGTAGCCAACCGTAATGACAAGGTGCCTGCTGATGTAAAGACTGTAAAGGGTGGTACTTCTTACAACAATTTTGATACAGACCCTAGCTTGATGTATGAATATACACCAGATGCAGCAGTTGATGTTCCTGCCAAGGTGACAGGCTTCTACGGCGCTGGTCGTTTGAACCATGGTGATTTGCAATGGACATTCGATAACTCAGTAGATGATGATTCTTATGCTGTCAATAGTGGCTTGAAGACTGCTGTTGTCAACTACAAGAATACCGACTTGCTCGAAATTGGCGGTAATGGTACTTCTGCTGGCGAAGGTGGTGGCGGTACTGTAGATCCAGGTACAGACCCTACACCTGACCCTGGTACAGACCCAACCCCTACACCAGATCCTGGCACAGATCCAACTCCAACACCAGATCCTGGTACTGATACTCCTAGTACTCCAGAAATCGAGGGTACAGTGACTTGTACATTTGTTGGCGGTGTGGCTTCTAACTCTAGCTTTACAGTAAAGGGTAGCCAGACAAATAAGAAGTCTGCTACTATCGATGGCACAACTTATGAAAGTGGTCTCAAGTTCGATTCTAATGGTAGTGTTTCTTTCTCTATCAAGAAGAAGATGACTATGACTATGTACTTTGCGAGTGATGATAAAAACTGTACGGCGTTGATCAATGGTAAGAAGACTAGTGAGACTGGTGCTGTTGTCGATACAACAAAACACACGCTTACTGTTGTCTTGGAGGCAGATGATTACACATTGACAAAGCAGGATACTGGTAACTTGTTTATGCTCAAGCTTGTCCCAGTAACAGAGTAAACCAAAACTGATAGAATCAATCAATAAGAGAGATAGACTCTCAAAAAAGTAACTATCATAATCATAACTTTAAAAAGGGCTGTTATCTTCGTGAGAAACAGCCCTTTTGCTTAGAGGCTTTCTTAGCCTGAAAGCAAAACTTAGGAACTATATCTACTTATCAAACAAACTGAATCAATGAAAACATTTCTACTCAACAAGGTATCTCGCAAGGCAATCCTTGCATCATTTCTCCTCGCTTCATCTGCCTTTGCTTCCACAGTGATGGCACAGACACAGGATGGTCGTGACTTCTCCATCGATGGCTTTGCCGCTTACGAAGGTACACCAGGTACCAACTGGTATCGTGCTGGCGGTACCACAGGCGGCGCAAGTGGCAAGGTGGTAAAAGCCAATACTTTCTCAGAGCTTCAAGCCTATCTCCAGGCAGAAGATCCATACGTGGTGATTGTTGACCACGACATCTCAACTGGTATCAAGTGCTATGTCGATGGTATCAATACGGGTAAGTTGCTGGATGACCAGAGCGGAGCCAGCGGTGTCGAAACCACCTACGGCGAGCGCATCTTGGTAGCTTCCAACAAGACTCTCATCGGAGTCGTTGACCCTGCCACAGGCAAAGCTCCTCTCTTCACCCACATCACCTTTGTGATGCAGTGCGTGGATAACATCATCATCCGCAACTGCCGCTTTACGATGAAGGGAGTGCCAGTGCTCAAGACGGGTGAGAACAAGATTGTCGCTCTTCGCAATGGAGCGCAAGTGGAGGTCGGTGACCCTGATTGCATTGGCATCCAAGCCGACAAGACAAGTGCTAAGACCGATTGGGGTGGTCACATTTGGATAGATCACTGCGAGTTCTTCAATGGTGGTGCAGCCAACAAGGATCGCTATGACGGTTTGCTCGATTGTAAGAACAATGTGCAGTGGCTCACTTTCAGCTATAATTACTTCCACGACCATGACAAGAGTTGCCTGTGGGGAAAGGGTGATAGCGACGTGTTTGACAACTGCCGTACCATTTCTTTCCATCATAATTTCTTCGATAATATCCAAGGTTCTCGCCTTCCTCTTCAGCGTGGCGGTCACGTACATTATTATAATAACTATATGAAAGGCTGCGAGGATGGATGGGATGTAAGAGAACAGGCCATCGGCTATGTGGAGGCTTGTTACTTCGAGAACACGAAAGCACCCATCCGCTCTGATCGTGAGGGTAACTTGAATATCAATACGGCTGAAGGTTATGATGTGATCTATAAAGGATGTGATCGATTGATGTCTGGTTATACCAACATTGATGGTGCGAAGGTCAGCAAGTCTTTGCCTGTGAAGCCTACCGATTGGGTTCCTACTCAAACCGTAGCAAATTACTCCATTCATTGCCTCGACAAGACGGTGGATGTGCCATCCCTCTGCAAGAAATACTCAGGTGCAGGCAAGGTGGAGATATGGAAGGCATACACCGATGCCATCCCTACGGAGGACATCGACGAGTTCGACCATGCCATCAAGAACTATAGCACGGCGAAGACCTACGATGCGAAGGGCAACGAACTGAAAGGTGCTACTACTGGTATCTCCATCGCCGAAACATCTTCGGTTTCTTCCGCCATCATCCGCACAGAGTATTATGACTTAGCAGGCTCTCGCCTCTCATCCCCTCAGCGTGGTGTCAACATCGTGAAGAGTATCCATGCCAATGGGCAGTCAACAACAAAAAAGGTCGTTTTCTAAACGACCTTTTTTGTTGCTTGTACCGATTTCCGTTGTTTCCTTTCGAGACAAAAATCTATTCATTCTCTTTCAGGCTTTGCTCCAGAAACTTGTCCCTTATCGCTTCACGGGTCTAAGATAGAAGGGATTTCTCACGTTTTGTAGCTATATTTGCCCTATTTGTAAGAGGGGCTTTTCAACTTATTTTTGCAAACGTTTGCGTAATTATTTGCCTCTATTTTCGTCCTATTTAAATAATTTTTTCTAACTTTGCAGCACTAAACCAAAATTCTTAAATATAAACGAGAATACGGAACAAGATCATTACGATAGATCCAAAACAACTATTTAAAAAATAAATAATCAAACCTAAAGTGTATGTCTGGTAAATTTAAAAATCTGAGATTTGCGCTTGTTGCAGCCACATTGACAATGTCTGCCAATGGCTTTGCGCAAACAGTGATTAAAGGTAATGTCACCGACAATACCGGCGAGCCAATTATTGGTGCATCCGTAGTGGAGGATGGTAATGCTAATAATGGTGGTGTCACCGACATTGATGGTAACTTTACCGTAACTCTGAAAGGCAACAGTAAGAAACTGAAGATTTCATACGTTGGTATGAAACCTCAAGTTGTCAATGTGTCTGGCAAATCAGTGATTAACGTAAAGCTCGAAGATGATGCTACGTCATTGAATGATGTTGTTGTCATCGGTTATGGTGCGGTCAAGAAAAAAGACTTGACAGGTGCTGTTGCCACTGTTGATAACAAGGCTTTGACACAGGTGCCAGTTGCTTCTGCTTCTGAGGCATTGACTGGTAAGATGCCTGGTGTGCAAATCACCACAACAGAAGGTTCTCCTGATGCTGATGTCAAGATTCGTGTACGTGGTGGTGGTTCTATTACTCAGAGCAACGACCCTCTCTACATTGTCGATGGTTTCCCTGTAGAAACTATCAGTGATATCCCTGCTTCTGATATTGAGGATATCACCGTGTTGAAGGATGCTTCTTCTACTGCTATTTATGGTTCTCGTGGTGCTAATGGTGTAATCCTCGTTACTACTAAGGGTGGTAAAGAGGGTAAGACAAGTGTCTCTTACAACGCTTACTATTCTTGGAAGAAGATCGCCAAGAAGCTCGATGTGCTCAATGCTAGAGATTATACAGAGTGGCAGTATGAGTTGGCAAATCTTCTTGATAAAACAGATAATTATGAAAAGTACTTTGGTAGCTATGATGATATAGACTTGTATGATAATGTAGCAACCAATGATTGGCAAGATATTGTCTATGGTAGAACAGGTCATACGTTCAATCAGAACTTGAATATCAATGGCGGTAGCGATAAGATTAAGTATGCCTTCAGTTATGCTCGTATGGATGATAAGGCTATCATGCAGATGTCTGATTTCGTACGTGATAACTTGAGCTTGAAATTGAATGCGAAGCCAACTAAGAGAGTAAGTTTGGACTTCCAGGCTCGTTGGTCTAAGACAAAGATCAATGGTGGTGGTGCAAACGAGCAGAGCAGTACTTATAATACGGATAAGCGTTTGCGCTATGCTATCCAATATACTCCATACCCTGTTCCTGGTCTTTCAACAGACACAGATGATGATGATACCACAAACTCTTCTTTCTATAATCCTGTTACTTCTTTGAAGGACAATGATCAGAAGAGAACACGTATTACATTCAATATGTCTGGAGCTTTCACATGGGAGCTTTACAAGAACTTGAAGTTCAAGACAGAGTTCGGTTACGATACATATAAAGTAGATACCAAGAGATTCTTTGGCCCTACTACTTATTATGTAAAGAATGTGCCAGCTTCTGCAAATCAAGGTTTGCCTGCAATCACTTTGACCAACCAGTATCGTACTAAGTTCCGTAATACGAATACTGTAAGCTATGATTTCAAGGATATATTTGGAAAAAATAGTGCCCATAGTTTGAATGTATTATTGGGAGAGGAGTATATCATCATGAAGAATGAGTTGATGACGAATACAGCTCATGGTTTCCCAGCAAACTTTACTTCAGCAGAAGCTTGGAAGTTTACAACTCAGGGAACTCCTTTTGAAATCAATGACTTCTATGATCCTGATGATATATTGAATTCTTATTTTGGTAGAATCAATTATAATTATAAGGAGAAGTATCTTTTGAGTGCCACAGCTCGTGCTGACGGCTCTTCTAAGTTTGCCAAAGGTAACCGATGGGGTTTCTTCCCATCAATAGCTGCTGCTTGGCGTATTTCGTCAGAGCCATTCATGAAGGGTGCTGAGAAGTGGCTTGATGATTTGAAACTCCGTTTGTCTTACGGTACTGCAGGTAATAATAACATATCCTCTGGTCTTTTGACGCAAGAGTTCCAAGCTAATGCGACTAGTTGGATTAATGGATATAATTCTTATATTTCTCCTTCTAAGACAATGGCAAACCCAGATTTGAAGTGGGAAACTACCATTACTCGTAACGTGGGTATTGACTATACTATGTTTGGAAGTAAGCTGACAGGTAGTATTGATGCTTATTGGAATAATACGAAGGACTTGTTGATTCAGTATCCTGTAGCTGGTACAGGTTACGATTACCAGTATCGCAATATGGGTGAGACACGTAACATGGGTCTTGAATTTGCTTTGACATGGAATGCTATCAACAAGAAAAACTTTGGTTTGACAGTAGGTGCTAACATTTCATTCAATAAGAACAAGGTTCTCTCTTTGGGTCAGATTGAGTCTATTGACAACATTAGTACACAATGGGCATCTTCTGAAATTGATCAGGACTTTGTTATTAAGAAAGGCGAACCAATTGGTCAGATTTGGGGTTATAAGAGCGCTGGACGTTATGAGGTAGATGACTTTGATATAGCAAAGTCTCAGGAAAAAGGTAAGTGGATTCTCAAAGATGGAGTTGCTGATTGTAGTACAGTTCTTGGTACATCAGTTCGTCCAGGTAGTATGAAATTGGCTGAAATCAAGGAGAACAAGACTGGTAAGATTACGACAGATGATCGTACTGTAATTGGTGATACAAACCCAGCTCACACAGGTGGTTTCAACATCAATGCTCGTGTATATGGTTTTGATTTGACTGCTAACTTCAACTGGAGTGTCGGCAACGATGTCTATAATGCAAATGCCATTGAATATACTCAGACATCTAAGTATCAGTATCGTAACCTCATTGACAAGATGGCGTCAGGTTCACGCTGGACAAATATTGATGCCAATGGTAATCTGTTGAATTGGAACAATGCGGAAGAGTTGGCTGCGTTGAATGCCAATACTGCTATGTGGTCTCCATATACAGGTAAGTATGTATTAACAGATTATTATGTTGAGGATGCTTCATTCCTTCGTTTGAGCACATTGACATTGGGTTACACCTTGCCAACCACTCTAACAAAGCGTGTAGGTATCAATAGCTTACGTTTCTACGTAACAGCATACAATGTATTCTGTATCACCAATTACTCTGGTTTCGATCCAGAGGTGTCTGCTATCCGCAGAACAAACTTGACTCCAGGCGTAGATTACTCAGCTTATCCTAAGAGCCGTCAGTTTGTGATTGGTTTGAACCTCAACTTCTAATTATTTAATAATAGCAAAAATGAAGAAATCAATATATTTTTCATTCATATTGGCTGCAACTTTAGCAACAACCTCTTGTGACCTTGAGGCTCCAACAAAGTCAACTATCAAAGAGGATATAGTGTTCTCTACAGAGAGATTAGCTGATGCAGCTATCATGGGTATTCACCAATCTTTTGGTGAAACCAACTCCTATCGAGGAAGATTTATACCTTATTATGGTACAAATACCGATTGTGAGATTTTCAACAATTATGGTGGCGTTTCTGATCCAACAACAGACAAGGAAGCTTCATTAGCTTGTTATTCGACATCTGCAACTAATACTTATATGAATACAAGCAATAATGCTTGGGCTAAGTTGTATGAGGCTATTGAACGTGCCAATAAAGCGATTAGTGCTATGGAGAAGAATGCCGACATTGATGGTGATGCAGGTTTGGGACAACTTTATGGTGAGATTCTTACTTTGAGAGGTTTCATCTACTTTGATTTGGTGAAAGCATGGGGTGACGTTCCTTACCGTTTTGAACCTGTTACTTCTGAAACACTTTACTTGCCAAAGACTGATCGTGTAACAGTTTTAAAAAAGGTAATGGAAGATTTGGAATCAGCTGAGAAATATCTTGGTTGGCCAAATGAAAACTCATATACTAAGTCAACTGAACGTGCTAGCAAATCATTTGCGAAGGGTCTTCGTGCTCGTATTGCTCTTTTCTTGGCAGGTAAATCAGAATGGCCTAATGAAGGCCTTCGGTATAACCTCACGGATGAAAGCGAAAGAAAGGCAATGTACACTATAGCTAGAGATGAGTGTGTTAGTATCATCAATCAACACTGCAATCAGTTGGGTACTACCTTTGATGAAAACTTCCGTAACCTTTGTAAGGAAGATGTGACTGCAGGTAAAGAGTCTATCTTTGAGATTCCATTCTCAGATGGTCGTGGTCGTGTACTCTATACATGGGGTGGAAAGCATAAGACAACTGACCAGTGGACAGGCTTGGCAAAAGGTGGCGTAAATGGTCCTACTCCTACACTTTGGTATGATTTTGATAAGGATGATGCTCGTCGTAATATCACTTGCATACCATTTACTTGGGACAATGGAGAAAAAACAATCTCTGGTGGCTCTGGTGGTGGTTGGAGTTTCGGTAAACTCCGCTTTGAATGGATGAGTCGTAAGGTGACATCAACTAATGATGATGGTATCAACTATCAGGTAATCCGTTATGCAGACATCTATTTGATGGCAGCTGAGGCAGAGAATGCTTTGAATGGTCCTGCTAATGCAAAGCAATATCTCAAGCCAATCCTTGACCGTGCATATCCTGCTGCTAAGGTTGAGAGCATTTTGGCAGATGCTTCTACACAAGATGCATTCCAGCTTACAATTGAAAATCAACGTAAGTTTGAGTTTGCTGGTGAAGGCTTGCGCAAACTTGACTTGATGCGTTGGGGTAAGTTGAGCTCAACTTTGGCAGAAACAAAGGAAAAGATGACAGAATTGTCAAACCGTACAGGTAGATATGCCAACTATCCAAAGAAGCTCTATTATAATGAGGGTTTAGGTGCAGCAAGCACTGACGCAGATACTTATGAAGTATATGGTTTGGAGGAAGGACAAACCGATGATGAAGGCAAGGCTCTTTATAGTTCTAGCAGCAACTGGTTTAGCTATCGAGAGCATGTTGATGGCGAGAAAGATTCTGATAAAAAGAGCATAGATGATAACAACAATAAGATAGATAAATATCTTCAGTATCTCTATGTAAATGATCCTGATCAGAAGATGTTCTGGCCTATCTGGAAGGTATTTATCGACAGCAGTAATGGCTTGCTAAAAAACGATTATGATTATTAATTCTAACTATTAGATAATAAGATTATGAATATTATCAAAAAAATAACTTATATCTTGGCACTGGGAGCGGTATTGTTTACCGCTGCCAGTTGCTCAGACCCAGATGATGAGTTGACAAGCGTTGAATATGATAGACTTTTCAAGCCAACATCATTCGAGGCAAAAGTTCAAAATAAAGTGAATATTCGCCTTATTTGGGAATGCTTGTCAAAAGCAGATTCTTATACGATTCAGTTGTTTGCAAACGATGAGGATATGAAATTTGAAGGTGAGCCTACTTTAGAGTTTACTGATGTGGCTTCAAGCCCATATACAGTGACGGGCTTGAATGACGAAACTTCATATTCGATTCGTATCAAGGCTGTGGGCTCTTCAAAGGAATCACATTGGTCAACAGCTTTCGTAACAACAGATGCAGAGCAAATTTTTGAAAAGGTAACAGATGACGATATCACTGCAAAGACTGTAACTTTGCGTTGGGAAGCTGGTGCCGATGTGTCTGTTATTGAAATTACTGGTGGTAAGGAAGAAACCTATACACTTTCTGATGAGGAAAAACAAAATGGTACTGCTACTATTTCTGGCTTGACAGAGGATACTCAATATACATTTACTATCAAAAATGCTGTCAAGGCACGTGGTAAGGTTACTGTGACAACTATGCCAAATTATACAGCTGCATATCCTGGCTCAGATTTGCAAGAGTTGATTGATGCTACTGAAGATGGTGGCACATTGATGTTGCTTCCTGCTAAGGATGGTTCCTCAAATCAGTTCATCTACAATGGTGATGATGGTTCTGCTTCTACTAAAGAACTTACTATCAGCAAGAAGATTACTATTAAGTGTATGGATACAAAACCAGTTGTTGCTCGTGTTAAGTTCGTTCTTGATGGAGCCAAGGATTTCGTTCTTGAGAACGTTAAATTTACAGGTGTTACTGGTGATGCTTTGATCAAGACAAGTAATTGCTCTGGAACTATCAATGTAAACAATATTGAAGTTGAAGGATATGGAAACTTTGTTGTTGATCCAGGTGAAAATGTATGTACTGTTGACGAGTTTACTGTTACAAACAGCTATTTCCATGATATGTGCAAAGGTAAGCGTTTTGTGGATTCACAGAAGAAGAAATGCGCTATTTTGAAGTTCAATATGAATCATTGCACTGTCGCTAATTCTTGTCAAGGTTCAGATTTCTTGCGTTTTGATTATAATGCAGCGCAGCCAATTGAAGTAAACTTTACCAATAATACCTTGTATAAGGTTGAGGCTACTTCTAAGGGCTTGTTCTACATCCGTTCAAATAAGGCAGGTGACAGATTCTTTACGGCAAACATTAAAAATAATGTCTTTGCAGAGATGAGTGATGCTGTATTCTTCAGCCAAGATTCTAAGTCGGACAATTTGAAGTTCAGCAACAACTGTTATCATAATGCATCTAATTTGCAGAAAGTTGTGGGCGATGAAGACCCTAAGAAGAATACGTATGATACTTCAGGTCTTACTCTTGACCCAGGTTTCAAGGACGCAGCAAATGGTGACTTCACTATTACCAATGAAACTTTGATTGACAAGAACATTGGTAACGTTGCTCAATAATGTTGGCATCAATAAAAGATACATACATTTATTTTGGGTTTGGGGCTAATGGAGTTGTCCATTAGTTGCCATCTAACAAAAACAAATCTATAGAGGGAGCCGGGACGAGAGTCTCGGCTCCCTTGTTAGTTTTCTTATGCCTTGCCTTGAATTGAGGGTAGGGGGAAGAATAAAAACAGGCGACTCGTCTTATCGACAAGTCGCCTGTTCTTAAATATAATAATGTGTAATTTCTATTCCTTATTGTTTCTTCATGAGTGCTAGCACCTCTTCGAGTGACAGCCCGGTACCTGCAGCCACTTGCTCTGGTGTCAACTTCATGGCAAGAAAGTTCTTGGCAGTGGCAATCTGAGTTTGCTCAAGCAACGGCTGTCGGCAATGTCAGCGAGTCGCTTGAAAATCTTCTTTTGCGTTGCAAACGGTATTCTTTCTAGTGTAGCCATATGCTTTAATACGTAAATCCATTTATCGAAATCTGTTCTTTGTCCTTGAAGGTCACGTCCTTCACATGAAGTTCGCCCTCCAGCAAATCGTTTAAGAAACTAATCAGCAAATCCTTGCTGAACTCTTGTCCGAAGAGGCGCTTGAAGCCCCAATCGGTGAATGGGTTGATGTATTTTCCCATAAGTTCACATATATAAAGTTGTTTTCGCACTATTGCGAAGTGTTGGCAAAGTTACGCTTTTATTTCCGTATCGCCAAAGAAATGACGATGTTTTTGTCTTAAATGGATGACTTTTCCTAGTATAAGTCAACAATAAAACGGACAAATGCTCGATAAAATGGGCTTTTGTCCTTTTTTTATTCTTCTTTGTCTGATATTTATCTAGCACTTTTCGGTTGTTTCCCTACTTTTGCAACCGAAACTTTCAATCATTTGAAATATTCAATCGAAAAATAATAACCTAATAGAACAGCTAAACAATGAATGCAATCTTGTGTAAAACGAAGAGAAGTTTTCTTCTCGTGACATTGTTCCTCATGGGATGTTTGCAGCTCGTGGCGCAAACTCGTACCATTCAAGGTGAGGTGACAGATGCACAAAATGGTGAGGCTCTGATCGGTGCTACCGTCATGGTGGAAGGCGAGAAGGGCGGTACGGTTACCGACTTCGATGGTAACTTCAAACTGCAAGTGACTTCCTCTGCCAAGAAAGTCAAAATCTCTTATATCGGTTACATAGATAAGGTAATCGCTATTTCCGACAATATGAAGGTGAAGCTCGAACCTGAGAGCCAGTCACTCGGCGATGTCGTGGTCATCGGTTATGGTACCGCACGCAAGAGCGACTTGACAGGTTCTGTTGCCACCGTCAACTCCAAGGACTTCAACAAGGGCTTGGTTTCTTCTCCAGAACAACTCATCAATGGTAAGGTATCAGGTGTGCAAATCATGTCAAACAGTGGTTCTGCATCTGCCGGTAGCACCATCCGTGTACGTGGCGGTGCTTCCCTCAACGCCAGCAACGACCCTTTGATCGTATTGGATGGCGTGCCATTGGAGCAGGGTGGTATCTCTGGTAACTCCAGCAACTTCCTCTCTATGATCAACCCTGCCGACATCGAGAGCATGACCGTCTTGAAGGATGCTTCTTCTACAGCCATCTATGGTTCTCGTGCTTCCAATGGTGTCATCATTATCACCACCAAGAAAGGTCAGCAGGGCGGATTGAAGGTCAACTTCAATACCACCAACAGTGTGCAGACTCGTGCTCAGATGGTGGATATGCTCGGATATGACGATTTCGTCAAAGTCATCAATCAATATGGTACAGACAATCAGAAGTCATTGCTCGGCACAGCGCATACCGATTGGAATGACGAGGTATATCGCACCGCCTTCGGTACCGACAACAACCTCAGCCTTTCCGGTAGCATCGGCAAGTTCTTGCCATTCCGTGCTTCCGTAGGTTACTACAACCAGAGCGGTTTGGTACGCAAGGACAATGTGGAGCGTTGGACAGGTAACATCGTCTTGACTCCTAGCTTCTTCCAAGACCACTTGAAGTTGACCATCAATGCCAAGGGTACACTCAACAACAACTCCTTCAATGCAGGTGGTGCAGTTTGGGCAGCCGCTACCTATAATCCAACTCTCCCTGTCTATTCAGGCAATAGCAACTATGGTGGTTACAATGAGGCACTCGATGCTGATGGTTATCCAGTGAATGCCGGTGTGAGAAACCCACGTGGTATCGTTGACCAATATGACTCCAAGAGTAAGGTGAGCCGCTTCATCGGTTCGATGGACGTAGATTATAAAGTTCACTTCTTGCCAGACTTGAAACTCCATGCCACCCTCGGTGCCGACTATGCCAAGGGCGATGGTACAGTATATGTTCCTGTTGAGGCAGCCTCTGCCTTCAACAAGGATGCTTCCCTGAGCGGTAACGACTATAAGTATGGTCCTCAGAAGAATGAGAACCGACTCTTGACACTCTATGCCAACTACGCCAAGTATTTCGAGAATATCAAGAGCAATGTCGATCTCACCGCAGGTTACGACTATCAGTATTGGAAGAGTTCTACTCCAGAATATTTCACTAAGAGTGCGGCAGGCACAGTCCTGTCAACTGTGAAGGCATCAGATTATCGTCATGTACTGTTGTCTTACTACGGTCGTGTCAACTATTCATTTGATGGAAAGTACCTCTTGACGGCTACAGTTCGTCGAGATGCTTCTTCCCGCTTCTCCAAGGATAACCGCTGGGGTACTTTCCCATCTGTAGCCTTGGGCTGGACCTTGACACAGGAGCCTTGGTTGAAGGACAGCAAGGTGGTCAGCAACTTGAAGCTCCGTGCCAGCTATGGTGTGACAGGTCAGCAGGATGGTATCGGCAACTACAATTACTTGCCAGTCTATACCTCCAGTGTGACAGGTGCCGAGGCTCTCATCAATGGCAACTACATCATGACTTACCGTCCTGAGGCATACGTGGAGAACTTGAAGTGGGAGACCACCACCTCTTGGAACTTCGGTGTCGATTTCGGATTCTTGGGTGGTCGCCTCGGTGGTTCGCTCGATTTCTATACCCGTAAGACCAAGGACCTCTTGGCTTCCGTTCCTACCGCAGCCGGTACCAACTTCTCGAAGACTATCTTGACCAACGTGGGTAATGTGGATAGCAAGGGTATCGAGTTGACCTTGAATGCGACTCCTATCCAAACCAAGGACTGGGAGTGGAACCTGAGCTACAACTTCACTTGGCAGAACATGAAGGTGAAGAACCTCTCGCTCGTCAAGGGTGGCAACCAGACCAATGTGAAGGTAGGTCCTAGCATCGATGCATATCAGTTCCAGGTACTTTCCGAGGGTTACGAGCCATACATGTTCTATGTATATCATCAGCTCTACGATCCACAGACAGGCAAGCCAATCGAGGGCGCATACGCCGATCTCAATGGCGATGGCGAGATCAATGATGTCGACCTCTATCGCTATCATTCTCCAGCCCCTAAGTACATCATGGGTTTGAGCACCTCTTTGAGATACAAGCAGTTTACGCTCGGCATGAGTTTCCGTGCCAATATCGACAACTATGTATATAATGGAATGGGCATGAGCACAGGTGCTTGGGAAACCGTGAGCTACAACAACTCACAGCTCAACAACCTCAACACCAGCTTCCTCAAGACTGGTTTTAAGACTCGTCAGTATCTCTCCGACTACTATGTGGAGAATGCTTCCTTCCTGAAGCTTGACAACTTGAGCCTGAGCTACAATGTGGGTAAAATATGCAAGTGGGCTTCGCTCACCGTATCAGCGATGGTACAGAATGTGTTCACCATCACCGGTTACTCTGGCACCGACCCAGAGGTTCCTAACGGAATGGACAACTCCTTCTATCCACGTCCTCGCACTTACTCATTGAGCCTTGGATTCCAATTTTAAGTGAAGAGTGAAGAACGAAGAGTGAAGAATGTTTTCAATCAAACATAAAAACTGATAACAATGAAAATCAAGAATATATTATATACAATGATGATGGGAACAGCGGTGCTGACCTGTGCCACTAGCTGTATTTCCGATCTCGACCAATATCCTCAGACGGAGACTACCTCTAAGGATGTTTATACCAGCCTCGCCAACTATGAGTCTGTGCTGGGCAAGATTTACGCCTCCATGTTGACCAGTGGTCAGGGCAAGGGTGGCGACAACAAAGACATGGAATCAGTCTTGAATAGTGGTAATGGATTCGACTACATGCGTATGTTCATCAACCTCCAGGAGTGTGGTACCGATGAGTTTGCTTCCACTTGGTTGACAGGTGAGCAGACCACAGGCTTGACTTATCTCACTTGGGATGCCAACGATGCCTGGGTATCTGATATGTACTATCGCATCTATTACAACATCGCCCTTTGCAATGAGTTCCTCCGCAATGCCAATGCTGCTAGTTTCACTGGCGAGGATGAGGTGAAGATGAAGGAGTACAAGGCTGAGGTTCGTTTCATGCGTGCCTTGTTCTACTACCACGCCCTCGACCTCTATCGCAATATCCCGATGGTGACGGAGAACGACCCAGTGGGCAGTTTCATTCCTCCTCGCTATACTCCTCAGCAGACATTCGACTATATCGAGAGTGAGTTGAAAGACTGCGTGAACGACTTGCTTCCTGCTTCCACTTGTCCTTACGGTCAGGCTTCCCAGGGCGCAGCCTATACACTCCTTGCCAAACTCTACTTGAACAGTGAGGTTTATACCGGCGTGGCAAAGTATGCCGAGTGCAAGGAGGCTTGCGAGCAGGTGATGAACATGGGCTACTCTTTGGAGAGCGATTACGGCAAACTCTTTAATGCCGATAATGATAAGCGTACTAACGAGATCATCTTCGCTCTGCCAGTATCTGCTACTCATACCGTTAGTTGGGGCTCTTCCACCTATATGGTTTGTGGACAGTTGAGTATGTCGAATGCCAACCAAACTCCTGGTGACTTCGGTGCCACAAGCGGTTGGAGTGAGTTCCGACTTCGTCCAGAGTTTGTGGATAAGTTTGAGGAGAGCGACATCTATTCACAGGGTGAGGATGCCAAGGGAGATGTACGTGCCAAGTTCTTCACCAATGGACAGAGTAAGGACGTGGCAAGCATGACAGATGAGACTACTGGTTACCTGTCAGAGAAGTGGTCCAATAAAAAGGACGATGGCACAGATGCTTCCAATACAGCCAATGATGGTGCCGAGACCGACTATCCACTCTTCCGCTTGTCTGATGTCTATCTGATGTATGCCGAGTGTGTGGCTCGTATCAAGGGAACCAGCTGGGATGATTGGAATGGTGGCACGGATGCCAGCGACCCTGCGGTCATCGCCTCTCGCAAGAAGGGAGCCATCTACTGGATCAATCTCGTCAGAGAGCGTGCCGGAGCATCGGATGTATGGAGCAGTAACTTTGCCGATGATAATGCTCTCCTCCAGTTCATCCTCGATGAGCGAGCTCGTGAACTCTACCATGAGGGCTATCGCCGTACCGACTTGATTCGCTTCGGACAATTCACGACCAACAAATATATCTGGCAATGGAAGGGTGGCACGCACGACGGACAGGCTGTCGATAGTAAGTACAACATCTATCCAATTCCAAATACCGAACTTACCGCAAATCCAAATCTTCATAACGACAACTATTAAGAATAACGACAATGAAAAAGATATTTAGAAACCTAATGATGCTTCTCTGCGCACTCACCGCCTTGGTGAGTTGCGATGAGAGTGGCGACAAGATATACTTGAATGGCTTCGAGGCTTCCGGTTTGATGGCTTCGGCTTCGGATGTCCTCTTGTCAGTTGACAACACCAAGGACATTGTGGTCTCATTTGCATGGAAGAATCCTACTTTGCTCTCTAGCGACGAGACCAAACCTGCTGCTAGTGGTAATTTGCTCACTTATTTGCAAGCATCCACTTCCGAGGATTTTGCCACAACGAAGGATTACACCGTGTCAACTCTCTCCAAGGTTTTCACTGGTGCCGATCTCAATGCACTTGCCAAGGAGTTGCAGATGACTCCAGAGCAGAATGCTCCTGTGTACTTCCGTGTCAAGAGTCAGATGGGTGCCAACCTCGATGCAGCTTATAGCAATGTATGTCAGGTGAACGTTACACCTTATATGATACACATGAATAAGTTGACGCTCGTGGAGAAGGAGGATAAGTCAAAAGTCGTGGATTATCTTTATTCTCCTAATGAAGATGGCATTTATACAGGTTATATGAATGTATCATCTTGGTTGAACTTCTGGGGTAAGGAGAATGATGGCTCCATTTGGGGTAACTCTTCTAAGGAAGGAACCTTCGCTATTGATAATACAGAGACTGCTTGGAGCTGCTGGTTCCCAGAGCCTGCTGGTATCTATTATGCGGTACTGGATACGAAGGCTAAGGAGTGGAAGGCTACTTGGTTGAAGGAACTTCAGCTTAATGGTGAGGCGATGACATACGATGCTCCTAACTATGCTTGGGTGAAGGTCATTACTACATCTGCCGATAATGCCCCTATCTCTATCGCAGCTACAGGTGCAGAATATAATAAGTCAACTGGTACTGATGATGCCAAGGCTGTAGCCAAGACAATGAACTATACTCTCGCTGATGGCAAGATGACGGATGCAGAGACTGCTGGTAGCGTGAATATTGCAAAGGCTGGTACTTATACCGTTACCGTGAAGGTGGGAGAGAATGGCGAGTTGGCTTACTCTATCGTAGCCGGCGACCAGACTTCTCCAGAGCCAGAGATACATAATACTATCGGAATGTTCTCTAACGATGGAAGTACACTTTATGCTATTTTTGAAAAGGTGAGCGATAACGTTTATTCTTGCACTTATGACTTGAAGAATAAATGGAATATGCGTTTCTACTATGTTGGTGATGGTGTTGCAGACAAGCAAGTTTGCTATGGGGCGGCTCCAACTAGTGATGGTCAGTTCACTCTTTATAAGGAAACTACAACGGAAAAAGATAAATTCCAAGGATGGGACATCTGGTTGAATGATGATGTGGATGGAAAGGAGAAAGTGACCATCACCATTGACCTCAACACCATGACATGGAAGTATGAATAATTAATAAGATAAATAGCAATGAAAAATATATTAGGTAAAGCAATGTTGCTGGCTTCAGCACTCTTGTTCTCTATCACGGGAACCAGTTGCAGCAACGATGATAACACGACTCCAGAAAAGGAGAAAACTTACGATATGAGTGGTTTCGCCAAGGGAGCCGATGTCAGTTGGCTCACTGAGATGGAGGGCGATGGTGTCAACTTCTATAGCGCCAGTGGCAAGAAGCAAGAGTGCTTGTCTTTGCTTCGTGACCTAGGTGTCAACTCCATCCGCCTTCGTGTCTGGGTAAATCCAGATGGCGGTTTGTGCAACAAGAACGATGTCGTGGCTAAGGCTTGGCGAGCACAGCAGTTGGGCTTCCGCCTCATGATCGACTTCCATTACTCTGATACTTGGGCAGACCCTGCTCATCAGACAGTACCTGCCGCTTGGCAAGGTTATACTTTCGAGCAGATGAAGCAAGCCGTATCTAGTCATACTACCGAGGTGTTGACTGCCTTGAAGGATAGAGGTGTCAGCAACGTGGAGTGGGTACAGGTAGGAAACGAGACTCGTGACGGTATGCTTTGGAACGATGATGACGTGAATGTCACAGGTCGTTGCTCCAAGAACGCTTCCAACTTCTCTGCCTACATCACCGCAGGTTATGATGCTGTCAAGGCTGTTTATCCACAGGCTAAGGTCATCGTGCATATCGACGAGGGCAACAACCTCGGTCGCTACACTTGGATCTTCGATGAGTTGAAGAACCACGGCGGCAAGTGGGATGTCATCGGTATGTCGCTCTATCCTGAGGACAGTAACTGGACCGAGTTGACAGACAACTGTCTCGCCAACATCAAAACCTTGTCAGACAAGTATAACTGCGATGTGGTTATCTCCGAGATTGGTATGAATTGGGATTCCGATCAGGCAGCCCCAATGATGAAGAAGATGGTGGATGGTTGCAAGGCCATCTCTACCTGCGAGGGTATCTTCTATTGGGAACCAGAGGTATATAACGACTGGAAACCTGCCAACTATACCACATTGGGATGGGGTGCTTACCAGAAGGGAGCCTTCGACAAGAGTGGCAAGCCAACAGCCGTATTCGATGCCTTCAAGTAAGGAATGTGCTAAAGACATCATACATTATTTATATATATAGTAATGATAGGACAAAAGAAATTGACATTGGCGACTTTCGCCTTGGCTCTCTCTGCGATGACCATGGCGCAAAGTCGAAAGATTATCAACTTGCCATCGTGGGATTTCTCTCGTGATGGCAAGTCGTGGACACAGGTGCAAGTGCCTCATGACTGGGCTATCGCCGGACCATTCGACAAGAAATGGGACCTCCAGATGGTTGCCATCGAACAGAATGGCGAGAAGGAGAAATCTGAGAAGTCGGGTCGTTCGGGTGCGCTTCCTTGGATAGGCGAGGGCGAGTATCGCATGAACCTCACCTTGCCAAAGGGCTACAAACGTGCCGTCTTGGTATTCGATGGTGCGATGAGTGAGCCCACCGTCTTCGTGAATGGCAAGGAGGCTGGCAAGTGGGCTTATGGCTACAATGCCTTCCGCATCGACATCACCCCATACGTGCAGTTTGGTGGCAAGAAGAATCTTGTGGAGGTTCACCTCAAGAATGTGGAGGAGAGCAGCCGCTGGTATCCAGGTGGCGGTCTTTATCGCCCCGTGAAAGTGGAGCTTTATGGCGATGTCAACTTCTCTACTTGGGACACCTTCGCCCGTACACTCAAGGCTGACAAGGCTGAGGCTGAGTTGGAGGTGGATGCGCTCTTGCAAGGCAAACTTGCCAAGAATGGTCGCACGGTCATAGCTTTGGCTGATGAAGCGGGAAAGGTTGTGGCACAGCAAACTATCAATGGTGCCAATCCTACCATCAAGACCCAACTCAAGGTGGCTAATCCACAGCTTTGGTCGCCTGAACATCCGTATCTCTACCAGCTCAAACTCACTCGATATGAGGGCAAGAAGGTAGCGGATGTGCAGACTTTGAAGACCGGAATCCGTACCATATCGGTATCGAAGGACTATGGTTTCCAACTCAATGGCGTGACCCGAAAGATAAAAGGTGTCTGTTTGCATCACGACCTCGGTCCGCTCGGTGCGGCAGAGAACAAGGCTGCACTCATCCGACAAATCAAGATGATGAAGGCGATGGGATGTGATGCCATCCGTACCGCCCACAATATGCCTTCCACGATGCAGATGGAACTCTGCGACTCACTCGGTATGATGGTGATGGCAGAGAGCTTCGATATGTGGATTTATCCTAAGTGCAAGAATGGTTATGCTCGCTTCTTCAAGGAGTGGAGCGACAAGGACATCACCAATCTCGTGAAGCACCACCGCAACCATCCTAGCATCATCATGTGGAGCATCGGCAATGAGATTCCTGAGCAGTGGAGCAAGGAAGGTGTCGAAATCGCCAAGCACTTGCAAAACATCTGCCATCAGTACGACCCTTCTCGCCCTGTCACCCAGGGTATGGATAGGGCTGAGGCTGCCTTGAAGTCGGGCTTCGCACAGGCAATGGATGTGCCGGGATTCAACTATCGTGTACATAAATATTATAAGAATATCGAGCAGCTCCCTCAGGGCTTCTTGCTCGGAAGCGAGACTGCATCTACGGTCAGTTCCCGTGGCGTGTATAAGTTCCCTGTAGTGGTGCAAAACAAGGATAAGAATCCTTACCCTGATGGTCAGTGCTCCAGCTATGATACCGAGTATTGTTCGTGGAGCAACCTACCGGATGACGACTGGAAGATGCAAGACGACTACAGTTGGGTAATCGGCGAGTTCGTGTGGACTGGTTATGACTACCTCGGCGAGCCGACACCTTATGATGAGTATTGGCCATCACGTAGCAGTTACTTCGGCATCTGCGATTTGGCTGGTCTGCCTAAGGATCGCTATTATATGTATCGTGCCCGTTGGAACGAGCACCAGCACACCACCCATCTCTTGCCTCATTGGAACTGGCAGGGACGTGAGGGGCAGGTGACTCCTGTGTATTGCTATACCGATGGCGTGGAAGGTGAGTTGTTTGTCAATGGCAAGAGTCAAGGACGAGTACGCAAGGACCCATCGAGCCGATTGGATCGCTATCGCCTCCGTTGGAATGACGTGAAGTATGAGCCAGGCGAGATTCGTGTGGTGACTTACAATCAGTATGGCGACAAGGTAGGAGAGGATGTGAGACGTACCGCTGGTGAGCCGACCCAAATCAAACTCAGCGTTGAGACCCCTGACCATGAGGGCATCGCTTGCATGGTGGAGGGATGTACCGATGAGCACAATACGGTATTGAAGGCTGATGGCAACGACTTGGCTTACATCACCGTGAGTCTCTTGGACAAGGATGGCAATGAATGTCCGCTTGCCGATGATGAGATGACCTTCGAGGTCTCTGGCGCAGGAACCTTCAAGGCGGCTTGCAATGGCGATGCCACATCCTTGGAACCATTCGCCCAGCCACAGATGAAACTCTTCTCAGGCAAACTCGTCGTCATCGTACAGAGCAAGGCGCAGAAGGGCAACATCACGCTGAAGGTGAAGGATGCCAAGCGAGGCTTGGAGAAAGAACTCACCTTGTTCGCAAATTAGTATTCAAAAAATTTGGAGTATTGCGCAAGAATGTGTAATTTTGCACACATGAAACAATCTTGTAAACTCCCATACAAAATAACGCTGGTCTTGTTGATGACGCTGATAGTCAGTGCCATCCAAGCTCAGCGTTTTGTGAATATCACCTTGGATGGTGCGCAAACTGTGTCGAGTATTGCACAAGACAAACAAGGCGTGATATGGCTTGGCACCGAGAATGGACTCTATAGTTATGATGGTTATCATAGCTATCGCCATTATGCCGACCACGCTTTCTCCAACACCCGTGTCAATGCCTTGGCTTTCAAGGGCAGCATGCTCTATCTCGCTACGGGCAGTGGCATCTTGGCTTTCGAAACCCAGACATATAGTTATGTATCGACACCTGCCAAGGAGCATTTCGATAATGAGAGCCAACGTAAGCTATTGAAGGAACAGCGAGTGCTGGATGTGCGCAACGAAAAGGCGACCTTGGGCAGCGATGTCTATGCCTTGTTGCATACACCGAAGGGATTGTTGACAGGTTCCATCTCCGGTCTTCGCTTGAACCAGCGCTTGATTCCTCTGCGCCAGGGGGAGCAACCGCTCGTCAATGCCTTGGCTTACGATGCCAAGCGTAAGTGTTATTGGGTCGGTACGGAGGGAGCCTTGTATTGTGCCGACTTGCAACTCCGCCATTTCTCGAAGATAGAGGAACTCAATGGCAACTCGGTGAAGTGCTTGGCTGAGGACAACGAGGGCAAGCTCTATATCGGTACCGACAACGGACTCTATAGCTTGTCTATCCACAATGTACTCGAACACTATGTACACGACTCTCGTGATGCTGCCTCCATCCCCAACAATATCGTGTGGGCTTGTTTCGTGGACAAGTGGCAAAACGTGTGGATAGGCACCGACAATGGTCTTTCCCGTCTCTCCACCCATACCTATTATGAATATATGCCGCTTGACAAACTTACCTTTACGGGCGAGGGCAACTGCCTGCATGCCATCCTCCAGACGAAGAATGGCGACTGGTGGTTGGGTGGTACCAACGGACTGATATGGCAAGGCTGCGTATGGTATAAGCAGAACAACCAGCAATATCCGCTCACCCACAACCGAGTGCGCAAGATATATGAGGACCATGAGGGTGACCTTTGGGCTTGTACCGACCATGGCATCAACTTGCTACAACGCTCTTCACAACTGATGATGAACTTCATCGTCTATGACAAGAGTGGCAAGTATTCCACCGCCTGGGCTTACGACATCTTGGAAGACCGACAGGGACGTATCTGGATGGCTTCCTATATGGGCGGTATCTTCGTCATCAACAAGCAGAAACTCGTGACTGCCATTGCTCACTCTCGTACCTCTTCCATCACAGCCACCGCCTCTTGCATCGCGGATGCGCATTTCACCGACCAAGGCAAGAATGCACTTTCGGGCATCCACGTAGGACAGATGGTGATGGACGGCAAAGGAATGATTTGGGCTTCCACCTACAATCGTCTCGACCGCATCGACCCTGTCCGCATGACCGTGGAACATACCGCCAACGTGGGAGCTATTAATTATCTGATGGCAGACTCCCATGGTAATGTATGGGTAGGCGACAACAGTAGCGTGAAGTGCTATGATGTGGCAGCCAGTAAGGGACGTGAGGCTCGTCTCGCCGACATTCAGTCGCATGAATGGCAGATAGGAGGCAAGGTGAGCACGATGTGCGATGTGGAAGGCAAGATATGGGTCGTGAGCGACGATGAATGTTGTGTGCTCGATAAGAACGGCAAGAGCTTCCGTTTCATCATTCCAGTCCTCTCTCCACTCACGATGGCTTATTCCAAGTCTGAACACGTAGTCGTGATGGGCGGCAACGACGGTGTGGTGAGAGTCCGTGCCGACTTGGCAGAACCATCGGCTGCCGCATCGCAGAAGGAGAAGATGCAACTCTTCTTGACCGGTGTCATCGTCAATGGAGCGCAGGTGATGGATGGGGCACAAGCATCCGCAGGTCATGCTGATGAGGCTCCGCTGTATCTGAAGAAACTCACGTTGGAGAGCGATGAGAACAACTTCACGCTTCAACTCTCCGACCTTCCTTTTGGCGACCATCCTTCTCGTGTCTATGCCTATCGCTTGGAAGGCATCGACCACGATTGGCATTATCTTAACCAAGGCAATCTTGATATTGTCTATAACGGTTTGCCATACGGCGATTACCAACTAGCCGTTCATGTCTTGGATGGCGAGGGCAACATCGGCGAGGAGGTTTATTCGCTCGACATCTCTATATTGCCACCTTGGTATCTCTCGATATGGGCTAGACTCTTCTATCTCGCCTTGGCTATCGGTGCCGTTTGGGGAGGTATGAAGTTCTATCTCGTGAGAGAACGCTTGGCTGAGGAGCAGCGACAGAAGGCGGAAATCCTCGAACAGGTGGATGCCCGTATGAAGTTCTTCGCTAGTTTGGCAGAGCGACTGAAGGCGGCGGTGAACCATCGCTCCTTCGAGGAGGTAACGCAACTCGTGAATAGTTCCTTGGTGGTGGACAGTACGGCTATGGCTGACTTGCCAAATGAAGTAGCGCAGGGTGCTCCTACATCGGATAGCACGCCTTCGACAGAGGTGGCAGCTGAATCGGAAAATCCAGCAGAAGAGGCTAGCCTGCAGAAGCCGATGACGCTGAGCGAAGCCGACCAGCGCCTGTTGCGTGAGGTCAACGAGGCGATAGAGAAACACATGATAGATTCCGACTTCAATGTGACGAGTTTGCAGGAAATCATCGGCATCGGTGGCAAACAACTCTATCGCAAGATAAAGGCGATGACAGGCAAGACTCCAGTGGAATACATCCGTGGCATCCGCTTGCGCAAGGCGGCGATGATGCTCAAGGAAGGTAAGTTCAGCGTGTCGGAGGTGATGTACTCCGTGGGCTTCTCCAACAGCAGCTACTTCTCTAAGTGCTTCTCCAAGGAGTATGGCATGACACCGACGGAATTTATGAAAGTGAAGAGCTGATTAAGTGAAGAACGAAGAGTGAAGAATTCAATAGCTTAGGTGTATGAGAGAATTACAACCGATATTGACCATTACGGGTTCGGATAGTACGGGTGGTTCGGGTGTCCAGGCTGACATCAAAACCATCTCGGAACTGGGCGGCTATGCCGTCTCGGCGATTACGAGTATCACCGTACAGAACACCCTGGGTATCCAGGAGTTCTTTGATGTGCCGGCAGAGATTGTGTCGGGACAGATAGAGGCGATTATGAACGATATTCAGCCTAGTGTAGTCAAGGTGGGCATGATACGTAAGGTGGAGACCTTGGATGTTATCATCGATGCCCTCACCAAGTATCGTCCCGACTATATGGTCTATGCCCCGGCTATCTGGTCGAGCAATGGCGATGCGCTGATGACGGAGGATGTGGTGAGCCAGATCAAGTATCGCCTCTTGCCGCTCTGTTCGGCGGTGGTGGCGAGGAAGAAAGAGAACGACATCATGCTGCAAGATAGCAAACTGTTGCGCCGTGCAGAGGATGGTGGCTTGTGTGTCTTCATGCTTGACAATGCCAACTCGCATGGTCTCATCAACCGTTTCTCTTCCGCTCTCTCGGTGTATCTTACCCAAGGCAAGAAGATGGAAGAGGCTTTGGCGATGGCGCAGGATTTCATCAATGTCGAATGGGCAAGGGAGCGAAATCTGCAAGGTCGCAGCTCGGATTTGTATAGTCAGTTTATCTCGCAGGTGGTCAACTATTGTCGTACCTATAGCGATGTGCATTTCTATGCCGACCAACTGAATGTGAGCAGTCGTTATCTCGCCCAGGTTACTCGCCGTATCTCTGGCAAGACTCCAAAGAATATCATAGATGAGTATATCGTGAAGGAAATCGAACGAGAGTTGACGACCACCACGCATACGGTGCAGGAAATCGCCAATAGCTTCGGCTTCTCATCGCAAGCGCATCTCACCAAGTTCTTCAAGAAAATGAATGGAACAACCCCAAGTATGTTCCGTAAAAGATAAATTATACAAAATGACGTAAAGTTTGCAGAAAACGGAACTTTTTTTCTGTATTTCAACAAAAAGTGTTTCCTTTGCAGCCGTAATTGTAATAAAATAATAGAATTATGGCAGAAAATAGACAAGAATTGAACCGCAACTTGGCTCAGATGCTCAAGGGTGGTGTGATCATGGACGTAACAACTCCAGAACAGGCAAAGATTGCCGAGGCAGCAGGTGCATGTGCAGTAATGGCTTTGGAGCGTATTCCAGCCGACATCCGTGCGGCAGGTGGTGTGTCTCGTATGAGCGACCCTAAGATGATCAAGGGTATCCAGGAGGCTGTCTCTATCCCTGTGATGGCTAAGTGCCGTATCGGTCACTTCGCTGAGGCTCAGATTCTTCAGGCTATCGAAATCGACTATATCGACGAGAGCGAGGTGCTCTCTCCAGCTGATAATGTTTATCATATCGACAAGACCAAGTTTGATGTACCTTTCGTTTGTGGTGCCAAGAACTTGGGTGAGGCGCTTCGCCGTATCGCCGAGGGCGCAACTATGATTCGTACCAAGGGTGAGCCTGGTACAGGTGATGTGGTTCAGGCTGTTACCCACATGCGTATGATGCAGAGCGAGATCAAGCGTTTGACCTCTATGAGCGAGGATGAACTTTACGAGGCAGCCAAGCAGTTGCAGGCTCCATACGACTTGGTGAAGTATGTGCATGAGAATGGCAAGTTGCCAGTTGTCAACTTCGCAGCAGGTGGTGTGGCTACTCCAGCCGATGCAGCCTTGATGATGCAGCTCGGTGCAGAGGGTGTATTCGTAGGTTCTGGTATCTTCAAGAGTGGTAACCCAGCTAAGCGTGCCCAGGCTATCGTAAAGGCTGTGACCAACTACAACGACCCTAAGATGTTGGCAGAGTTGAGCGAGGATCTCGGTGAGGCAATGGTTGGTATCAACGAACAGGAGATTGCTTTGTTGATGGCAGAGCGTGGTAAGTAATTGGATAGAAAGATAATGTAAAGCCCCTCCTGTAAAGAAGGGGCTTTTATATTAGATAAGTATAGTATGAGAATAGCAGTTTTAGCATTACAAGGTGCATTTGCTGAACATCGCCAGAAATTGGCGCAGTTGGGTGTGGATAGTTTCGAGATTCGCCAGTTGAAGGATTGGGACCAGCCTAAAGATGGTCTCATCATCCCTGGTGGCGAGAGTACCACCCAGGCGAAGCTTTTGAATGAGCTCGGATTGATGGAGCCAGTGAAGAAGGCGATAGCGGAAGGTTTGCCGGTATATGGCACTTGTGCCGGTTTGATTCTTCTTGCCAAGAAGATAGAGGGGGAGCCTAGCCATCGCATTGCCTCCATGGACATCACGGCATTGCGCAATGCCTATGGTCGCCAGCTCGGCAGTTTCTATGTCGAGGCTCCGATGAAGGGCATCGAGGGTAATATCCCCATGACTTTCATCCGTGCTCCTTACATCAAGGAGGTATGGGGAGATGCCGAGGTGCTAGCTGAGGTTGATGGCAAGATAGTGGCTGCTCGCCAGGGCAACCAACTCGTCACAGCCTTCCATCCAGAGTTGAATGATAGCTTGGAGATCCACAAGTATTTCTTGGGGATGTGCAAGAAGTAATATCATCCTTAAATGCACGAAAACGATTCCTCTTGGAATAGGCATAAGTCTCCTAGACTACAACTATATGCCTCCCTAGGCATTCATAAAAACCTCCCGATGTTTTTGGAAAAACCTCCCGAGGAAATTATAAAAACGTCCCGATGTTTTTTAGAAAGCATCGGGACGTTGTATTCTAATGATTATAATGCAGCGATTCTTCTGACATTAGCCAGGCGCTTCATAAATGATGAGTCTTCTTTTGTTGTTTGTATGTTGTATTTCATTTGTAGTTTCAGTAAAGGTTCTGCATTAACGCCAAGCGCAGCTTCGAAAAGCAACGCAGTCTTTTCTGTCACAGGGCGTTTGGCATTGAGAATTTCGTTAAGCGCAGAATAAGCGATACCCATTTTCTCCGCCAAGTCTCGTTGAGAAATACCACGATACTCAATTTCGTCTTTAAGTATTTCTCCTGGATGTGTAGGAAAGGCTGGAGTCAAGTTCTCCTTTTTTTTATTGATTTCCATATTTATGAATTTTGAGTGCAAAGTTAGTACTTTGTCTTCCGGAATGTCTGTAATGAATGACCAACGCACGCCTCCTTGCTTGCCACAAATATAGTCGCATGGTGTCATACCCTTGCGGATGAGATGCGTCATGATAAGTGGCTCGCATTCTGCATATTCTTGCCTGCAACTTTCTCTACATAATTGAGGAGTCGCTTAATGTCTTCTTGCTTTTGTTCCATGTGATGTCTTATAGAAGTTCAGGGAGTTGAAAGAGCTTGACGCTGTTGCTTCCCTTGATAAGGATGTAGTGGTTGTGAGGCTGGTTTGCTTGGATGGCTTCCTTTACCTCTTCCACATTCTTGAACTTGCGGTAATCGCAGTCGATGTTCTCAAACTCATCGCCTACGAGCCATACGTTCTCCAAGCCTGCAGCACGGAGTTGATCTACCACCTTCTGGTGCTCCTCATGACTTACCTCTCCTAACTCGCCCATCTGTCCGAGAATCGCCATCTTATTAGGTACGTCCATCAAGCGGAAGTTCTCGATGGCAGCAGCCATGCTGGATGGATTGGCATTGTAGGCATCCACTACCAACTTGTTGTGTGCGGTCTCTTCAAGCTGTGAACGGTTGTTGCTAGGGATATAGCTTTCCAAGGCATGGTCTATCTGCTGCGGCTTTACATCGAAGTGCAAGCCGATGGTGATGGCTGCGAGCATATTGTCGATATTGTAAGAGCCGATGAGATGGGTCTGAACCTCATGCCAGTCGAAACTCTCGGTGCGCCAGCGGAACTTGAGAAATGGTGCGCAAGAGATGACCTCGCCCCACACATCGCACTCGCCATCCTTGCCGTAGGTGATGAGACGATTGATGTTGCGCTCCTCTGCCATCTGCATCAAGTGCTCGTTGTCGGCATTGATGAAGACAAGGGCATCGTGGGCTGCGAGGAAGTCGTAAAGCTCGCCTTTGGTCTTCTTCACTCCCTCGAAACTGCCGAAGCCCTGCAAGTGAGCACGACCTACGTTGGTAATCATACCACAAGTTGGCTCCACGTACTTCACGAGTTTCTCTATGTCGCCAGGATGGGAGGCTCCCATTTCCACGATGGCAATCTCATGCTCGGCGTTCAGACGGAAGAGGGTCTTTGGCACACCCACATCATTATTGAAGTTGCCCTGGGTGAACATCACGTTGTATTTTTCGCTTAATACGGCAGAAACCAATTCCTTGGTTGTCGTCTTGCCGTTGGTGCCAGTGATGCCCACCACTGGTATGTTGAAGTGGCGGCGATGCTCACGAGCCAGTTCCTTGAAGGTGGTGAGGCAATCTTCCACGAGGATATATCGCTCGTCGCCTTCCTTGGCATATTCCTTTTCGTCGATGATGACATAGGCACAACCTTTCTCCAGTGCCATGTCGGCAAACTTGTTGCCATCAAATGAGGCACCTTTCAAAGCCAGGAAGATGCTGCCCTCAGGGCAGTCTCGGCTATCAGTGGTAATCACTGGGTGCTCTTGGTAAATCTGATAGAGTTCTGAAATTTCCATAGTCTATTACTATTATTTGTGTGCAAAAGTAAGCTAAATCGGGGAAATATCAAACTATTTTCTCAAAAAAAAGATGTTTTCTCGAATATTCTTTCTATTTTTGCAGAAATATTCAACGAATCTTTTGGAAAGTGAGGCTTGAATGGGCATCAGAGATGAAAAAGAAAAAGTAAAAACGAGGAAAGAAAAGCTGGCAGGCTATTTCTTTGATATCTCCAAACTTTGTTTTGGAGCAATGGCATTAGGTGGCCTAACGTCAATTATTACAGGTGAGACAAATTTCAAGAATGTTTTGTTTCTCTTGTTAGGGATAGTTATGACTTTTGCATTTGCGATGGTTGGTAATCGAATTTTAAAATATTGATATATGGATACAATGATATTATTATTTGGGCTAGGCTCTTTGATAGGTGGAGGTCTTTTGATTTGGACTTATACTGAATCAGGGAAAAAATGGCTAAAAAGTTTATAATATGAGTTATTTGGCATTATTTTTTATGACTGGAAGTATTATAATCGGTGCTTTTATAGCTTGGACTTACACGAAACCAGGTGAAAAGTGGCTGAAGGAGTTGTAAAAGAATGGAATATACAATCAATATCAAGGGGCACTTGATGGATTTGAGTACCCCTCAGGTAATGGGCATCCTGAACGTAACGCCCGATAGCTTCTACTCTGGCAGTAGGAAACAGACTGAAAAAGAGATTGCCGATAGGGCTAACCAAATCATAGAGGAAGGTGGAAGTATCATTGATGTGGGTGCATTCTCCACTCGTCCGGGTGCTGATGAGGTTTCTGAGGAAGAGGAGGGCAGACGATTGAAGTTCGCTCTCGACATCGTGCGTCGGGAGCAATCGAATGTTGCTATATCCGTAGATACTTATCGTCCTACATTGGCACGGAAGTGCATCGAGGAATGGGGAGCCGACATCATCAATGATGTATCGGAAGGCGGCATCACGGGTATTGCCAATGTACCTTTGGAACAGCGAGAAGAGGAATATCCAGAGATGTTCAGATTGGTAGGCGAACTGAAAGTACCTTATATATTAATGTCGGTGCAACCTACACTCGCCACGATGATGAAGGGCTTTGCCAAGGAGGTACAGCAGTTGCGTGACCTCGGAGCCAACGACATCATCCTCGACCCAGGCTTTGGTTTTGGTAAGAATCTCATCCAAAACTATGAGATTTACAATGAGATGGAGAAACTCAGCGTCATGGAACTGCCTGTGTTGGTGGGCATTTCTCGCAAGAGTATGATATACAGGTTGCTCGGTGGAGACGCCACCACATCGCTCAATGGTACGACTGTGCTTGACACCATCGCCTTGATGAAGGGTGCCAGCATCCTCAGAGTACATGACGTGAAGGAAGCTGCTGAGGCAATAAAAATTGTAGAAACAATGACAAAATGATTGAATTTGGAATCAAAGACATCATCGACATCTTCTTGGTCGCTTCGATGCTCTTCTATATCTACCGACTGATGAAGGAGTCACGCTCCCTCAACATCTTCGTTGGTATCATGGTCTTCGTGTTGATCTGGCTCTTTGTGAGTCAGGTGTTGGAGATGCGCTTGTTGGGTTCGATACTCGACAAGTTGGTGAGCGTGGGTGTCATAGCCCTCATCGTCATCTTTCAGGAAGACATCCGCCGTTTCCTTTACGAGATAGGTTCGCAGAAGGGAATGAGAAGGCTCGTGAGGTTCTTCCACTCCAACAAGGAGAGCCAACGGGAGGCTGACAAGGAGACGATTATGCCTATCGTGATGGCATGTATGAGCATGGCGAAGAAGTATGTTGGTGCGCTGATTGTCATCGAACGAGGCGTGCCACTGAAAGACATCATGGACACGGGTGAGGAAATAGATGCCAAGATCAACCAACGATTGATAGAGAACATCTTCTTCAAGAACTCACCTTTGCATGATGGAGCGATGGTGGTCTCCAACAAGCGTATCATGGCGGCAGGATGTATCCTTCCCGTGAGCCATAATTTGGATATTCCGAAGGAACTCGGTCTTCGACATCGTGCCGCTCTAGGTATCTCGCAGAGCAGTGATGCCATTGCGGTCATCGTTTCGGAGGAGACCGGACGAATCAGTGTCGCCATCAAGGGAGAGTTCCGCTTGAGATTGTCGGCAGAGGAACTAGAGAGTATCTTGACACAGGAAATGATATAAGTGAAGAGTGAAGAACGAAGAATCTTTTTTGAAGAATTCAAATGCTTTCGTTCTTTGCTCTTTTTTCGTTTTGCAAAGGTAGATGCAGCTTACGTAAACCTTTACAAAATGGAAGTATGAGGTAATCTTATTTGTTTTAGCTTTTTTTACACAATGAAGTAGGGCGTATTTGAAACTTTTTGCGTACTTTTGCAAAGTCGATATTGCAAATGATGAGGCTTTCTGTACGACACGGTAGCCTCGGGATAGACAAATCTACTTATAACAACAATAAGAATTATTATAAAATATAAAAGTAACAATGGATTTATTACAGCAAATCGTAGCTCGCGCTAAAGCTGACAAGCAGCGCATCGTGCTCCCTGAAGCAGAAGAGGAGCGTACTTTGAAAGCAGCCGATAAAGTCTTGGCTGATGATCTCGCAGACATCATCCTCATCGGTAACCCTGCCAACATTAAGAATCTCGCTGCTCAGTGGGGTCTTAACAACATTGACAAGGCTACTATCGTTGATCCACAAAACAACCCTAAGACTGAGGAGTATGCTGAGAAACTCGCTGAACTGCGTAAGAAGAAGGGCATGACAGTAGAGCAGGCTCGTGAACTCGTAACTAAAAACAACCTCTACCTCGGTTGCATGATTATCAAGACTGAGGGTGCTGATGGTCAGATCTCTGGTGCATTGAGCACTACTGGAGATACACTCCGCCCTGCTCTCCAGATTATCAAGTGTGCTCCTGGCGTTAGCTGCGTAAGTGGCGCTATGCTGTTGATTTCTAATCAGAAGCAGTATGGTAACGATGGTGTTGTCGTCATGGGTGACGTTGCTGTAACTCCTAACCCAACAGCCGACCAACTCGCTCAGATTGCTTATACCACTGCTCATACAGCCAAGGCTGTAGCAGGTATCGAGAACCCAACTATAGCTATGTTGAGCTTCTCTACTAAGGGTAGTGCCAAGGATGCCATCGACAAGGCTACTGGCAAGAGCGTATATATCATCGACAAGGTAACAGACGCAGTGAAGATTGCAAAGGAGAAGTTCCCGGAGCTTCATCTCGACGGTGAGCTTCAGGCTGATGCAGCCCTCGTTCCTGAGGTAGCAGCTAAAAAGGCTCCGGATTCTGACGTAGCAGGTAAGGCAAACGTATTGGTAGTACCTAACCTTGAGGTGGGTAACATCGGCTACAAGCTCGTTCAGCGTTTGGGTGATGCTATCGCCATCGGTCCTATCCTCCAGGGTATAGCTCGTCCAGTAAACGACCTCTCTCGTGGTTGCTCTGTTGACGATATCTATTACATGGTAGCTATCACAGCTTGTCAGGCACAGGATGCTAAGAAGGGAGAGTAAAATTATTAATTATTAATTCTTAATTATAAATTGATATGAAAGTATTGGTACTGAACTGTGGTAGTTCTTCTATCAAGTACAAATTATATAACATGGATGATGAGTCAGTATTGGCTCAGGGTGGTGTAGAGCGTATCGGTCTTGATAACGCATTCATCAAGGTGAAATTGCCTAATGGCGAGAAGAAGCAGATCATGCACGACATGCCTGACCACAAGGAAGGTGTGAACTTCGTATTCAAGTGCTTGCTCGACCCAGAAATTGGCGCTATCAAGGACTTGAAGGAAATCGATGCCGTAGGTCACCGTGTAGTGCAGGGTGGTGATAAGTTCAAGGAGAGTGTCATCGTTGACAAGAGTGTAGAGGATGGTATCGAGGAACTTTGCGACCTCGCTCCTGTTCACAATGCTGGTCACTTGAAGGGTATTCGTGCCGTTGACTCTTTGATGCCAGGCACTCCTCAGGTTTGTGTATTCGACAACGCTTTCCACAGCACAATGCCTGATTACGCTTATCTCTATGCGATCCCTTACGAGTTGTACGAGAAGTATCACGTACGTCGTTATGGTTTCCACGGAACATCTCACCGCTACGTTTCAAAGCGTGTTTGTGAGATTCTCGGCCTCGACTACAACAATTCTAAGATCATCACTTGCCACATTGGCAACGGTGGTTCTGTAGCTGCTGTATTGAATGGCAAGGTTCTCGATACCTCTATGGGCTTGACTCCATTGGCAGGTTTGATGATGGGTTCTCGTTGCGGTGACATCGATGCTTCTGCCGTTACTTACTTGATGGAGAAGTTGAACATGAAGCCACAGGAGATGGCTGACTACTTGAACAAGAAGAGCGGTGTACTCGGTATCACTGGTATCTCTTCTGATATGCGTGACATCGAGAAGGCTGCCAACGAGGGTAACGAGAAGGCACTCTTGGCGCTCCGCATGTATGAATATCGCATCAAGAAGTACATCGGTGCTTACACAGCTGCTATGGGTGGCGTTGACGCTATCGTCTTCACAGCAGGTGTTGGTGAGAACCAGACCGACCTTCGTGAGGAAGCTTGCAAGAACCTTGAGTATCTTGGCATCAAGATCAATAAGGAGGTCAACGACAAGATTCACGGTGAGGAAGCTATCATCTCTACCGACGACAGCAAGGTTAAGGTAGTGGTAGTTCCTACCGACGAGGAGATTGTGATCGCTCGCGATACAATGGACTTGGTTGCTAAGAAGTAATTCTACTTAAAATAAATATAAGGTGAAGACCCCATCGAAAAGGTCTTCACCTTATTTCTTTCTTATCATTATTGCAAGGATTATGAACACAAAGATTGTAACTTTCGGAGAAATATTGCTTAGAATCTCTAAGCCTGGTTATCAACGTTTATTCCAGGGTCATCGCATGAATGGCAATTATGGAGGTAGTGAGGCGAATGCCGCTATCTCCTTGGCTTACTTAGGCGATAAAGTGGAGTATGTGACCCGAGTGCCATACGGTGAGATGGGTGAGGCTGCCTTGATGCATCTGCGAGAGTTCGGTCTGGATGTGAAACATGTGGTGCGTGGCGGCGAACGACTCGGCACTTATTATTTCGAGGAGGCTGTGGCGATGCGCAACTCCCGTGTGGTCTATGACCGCAAGAATTCCTCTTTCTATACATTGAAGCGAGGAATGGTGAAGTGGGATAAGGTGTTGGAAGATGCTGCCGTGTTCCATTGCTCTGGCATTACTTGTGCAATCAGCCGTGATGCCATGGAGTCAACGATGGATGCCATCAAGATAGCAGTGGACAAGGGCTTGAACATTGCCTGCGACATCAACTATCGCAAGAATCTTTGGGGCTATGGCTTGGAACCTCATGATGTGCTCTTCCAAATGATGCAATACAGCGACATTATCTTTGGTGACCAAAACGAATGGGAAGTGGCGAGTGGTGTGCCTCACATTCCTTTCGAGGCTTTGGATGCCAACTATGAGATAGATGCCGAGGCTTACTTGACTTACTTCCGCAAGATGCACAAACTCTTCCCTAAGTGCAAGAAGATGGTGATGGCAGTGCGCAATCAGATAGCTAGCAGTCATCATACCCTCAGCGGCCTGCTCTATGATACCGTGGAGGATAAGCTATATACCACTAGAATATATGACATACAGCCTATCATCGATCCAATGGGCGTAGGTGATGCTTTTGTTGCCGCCTATATCCATGCTCATCAGAAGTGGGGCGATGAAAATCAGTATTGCCTCGACTTTGCGCTTTCGGCAAGTGCCATCAAGAACACTGTGCCTGGCGACCAAAACTTGGTGTTGGAGGAGGAAATCATCAATAACATGACATCTTCGGGTGGAAGAATACAGCGATAATAATGATAAAGGGCAGCAATAGCTGCCCTTTATCATTATGGTTGACTTTCGCCTTCCACGTATTCTTCCATAAACATGTGCTCGCCATCGAATACGGCGTAGGTGAACTGCCATATCCAGTCACCGAGAATCATGAGACGAGTCTTCTTGCTCAACATGAGGTCTAACTCGATGTGGCGATGACCAAACATGAAGTAGTCGATGTCTTTGTGACCTTGCATGTATTGCTTGGCAAAGCGAACCAAGAACTCATTTTTCTCACCCATGTATGGTGGCTCCTTGCCATCGGCACGCTTCATACGACTATGCTTTGCCCAATTCAAACCTAAAGCCATGCCCCAACGAGGATGGATGAAATTGAGTAGGCGTTGGCAAGTGCGGTCGTGGAACATAGCCTTCAAAAACTTGAACTTCTTGTCGGGGTCGCCCAATCCATCACCATGCGCAAGATAGAATACCTTGTTATAGATTTCTGTCGTTATCGGCTTGTGATGCACGATGACGCCACACTCTTCCTCTAAATATCCGTATGTCCAAAGGTCGTGGTTGCCCGTAAAGAAATGAACTTCCACGCCCATATCGGTCAACTCCGAAAGCTTACCGAGGAAGCGAGTGTAACCTTTAGGAACGACATACTTGTATTCGTTCCAAAAGTCGAACATGTCTCCCAAGAGATAAACTGCTGCTGCTTTTTCCTTGATGCTGTCAAGGAATCGTACCAGTCGGCGCTCTTGCATCCTCGCATGGGGAATGGCGAGCGAACCCAAGTGGGCATCAGAGAGGAAATATACATTCTTTCTCATAGGCTATCGTTTTAATGTTGTTTAGAAGAGGCTTTTGTCCCCGTTCGAATGTTCGGCTTTCTGAGCTTGGTACGAGGATGATTGTTTGAGGATTATTCAAATCCCAACTCTACGCGAGCTTCCTCGCTCATCATGCTCTGGTCCCAGGCTGGTTCGAAGACGAGGTTGACATTGGCAGACTTCACGCCTTCCACGCTATCCACCTTGGTGCGAACATCTTCGAGGATGAAGTCGGCGGCAGGGCAGGATGGAGCCGTGAAGGTCATGTCGAGATCTACGTTGCCATCTTCCTTCACGTCAATCTTGTATATCATTCCAAGGTCCCAAATGTTGACCGGAATCTCTGGGTCATAGACGGTCTTGAGTACATCTACGATTCTTTCTTCTATCTGAGTCTTTTCTTCTTGTGTCATAAGTTCTTTCGTTTAGTGCAGGATAACAAAATGCTACCTTTGCAGTGATACTTTCTGCAAAGGTAGCATAATTTATAGAAAATACAAAATATTTCGGGATGATTTTTGTCTTGTATATCGGATAATACCGATGAATGAATGGAAAATCATATTTTCCCCTTGTCATGGTAGGAGTAGAAGGCTCCATCCGTCACGATGACGTGATCCATGAAGAAGATGCGCATAATCTCGCACGCCTTGGAGATTTGGATGGTCAGCAAGTCGTCGTTTTTGCTAGGGAAGGGACTGCTGCTAGGGTGGTTGTGACAGACGGCGAGGATGGTGGCATTGTTGAGAATGACTTCTCGCATGATGAGTCGTACGTCGATGGCAGTCTCTGTGATGCCGCCATGCGAGATGCGCTCCGCCTTGATGAGTTTGAAGTTTTGGTTCATCATCAGAATCCAACCTTCCTCAACGTCGAGGTCTTGCATACGTGGAAGCATGTAGTTGTAGATGGCGATGGAGGAACCGAGGTCGGGGCGTGGACCAATCTTGTCCAAGGCACGTCGCTTGCCCAATTCGCAAGCAGCTAGGATGGTGATGGCTTTGGCAGGTCCCATACCCTTGTAATTCTGCAATTCCTGTTGTGTCATCTTGCCCAAGGTGTTGAGGTTGTTGTCGCAATCATTGAGGATATGCTTCATCAATTCCACAGCACTTTCTTCTTTGGAGCCAGAGCCAATCAGGATGGCGCAGAGTTCGGCATTGGATAATGCACTAGGACCTAAACTTTCGAGTTTTTCGCGAGGCTGGTCTTCTGAAGCCCACTTCGCAATGGATAGTTTTTCGCTCATAGTCGTATGTTTCGCTTGTTTAAATGTTTTATTTATATGAATGTATTGATTGTTATAAATGCTGATGATAAAATAAAGTTTTCGCTCAGATTGAACTGTTCAATCCAGCTTTTCTAGCTTTTCGTTGATGATTTCGCTTGTTTGGAGTTTTCTTTCTTTTAGTTTCTTGTTTTGTTTATTTGTAAAATGTCTTGTTATATGCGCTAAACTCGCTCTTTCCTAATACGCATCTCTTCCACCAAGCGGAGAGAAAACCACAACCATATCCCATCAGTTGGGTGAAGGCGGCACGAATGCTCAGCAAGCCAATCTTCAGACTCTTATTCTGCTGGGTGCTGTCGATGCACAATGCGATCGAATAGAGTAGGATGAAGAACAAGCCGATGCAGCCTAATGCTGCCATGGCATTGCCTAGGGTAGGGAATACATGAGTGGTTCCCAACATATATGGCAATAAACCGAAGAACAAAAGTAAGAGCGTGCCAATCACTCCCACGGTGAAGACCATAGGAAGCAAGTGGACGAGCTTCAGACTTTCTGGATATTTCTTGTATAGGTTGATGCGTGCGATGCCGCTATTATAGACTTGTCGCCAAAACTTGCGGAAGTCGGTGCGGCGCTTGTGCCATACCCATGCCTCAGGGAACAGACGGCAACGGCAATCTGCCTTGAAGATACGGATAGAGAAGTCGATGTCTTCTCCGAAACGCATGTTGGAAAAACCATTCAACTTGAGATAGACATCACGGCGGATGCCCATGTTGAATGAGCGAGGATAGAACTTATCCATTTTCTTCTTGCCACCACGGATACCACCAGTGGTGAAGAAAGAAGTCATGGAGTAAGAAATAGCTTTTTGAGTATCTGTAAATGATGAATGTGCCTTGTCGGGTCCACCGAAGGCATCGGCAGGCTCACGGCTCAATTCATCACTTACAGCTTTGAGATAATTCTCTGGCAAGACCACGTCGCTGTCAAGTATCAAGAGATACTCGCCTGATGCTCTTTCGGCACCATAGTTGCGGCTCTGACCTGGACCAGAGTTCTCCTTATAATAATAATGTATATCCATCATGTCTTTGTATTGCTCACAAACGTCCTTGCAAGGAGTCTGCGAACCATCCTCAACAATGACCACCTCGAAGTCCTTGACCGTTTGATGGGTCAAGCTCTCCAAGAGTTCGTTCACCTCGTCGGGGCGGTTGAACACAGGAACAATGATGGAATACTTCATGTTATTATAAAGTTAAAAAAATAGTGATAGTCACACCGAGCAGCGATTACTCGCTAACACGACCGAGGTAGCTACCATCACGAGTGTCGATCTGGATAGTCTCACCCTCGTTTACGAACAAAGGAACGCGAACCTCAGCGCCTGTCTCCAAAGTAGCTGGCTTAGTAGCGTTGGTTGCAGTGTTACCCTTAACACCTGGCTCAGAGTGAGCGATCTTCAAAGTAGTCTTCACTGGCATTTCAGCCAAGAGGATAGTACCATCAGTTGTATCAGTAACCACCTCAACAACGTCACCCTCCTTCATGTACTGGCCACCAGTAACGTTCTCCTTAGCGATAGCCATCAGTTGTATCAGTAACAACCTCAACAACGTCACCTTCCTTCATATACTGACCACCAGTAACGTTCTCCTTAGCGATAGGCACCTGCTCGAAAGTCTCCTGGTTCATGAAAATGCAACCAGTAGCGTCCTCGTAGAGATACTGATAAGGGCGACGCTCAACGCGAACATCCTCCAACTTGAAACCAACCTGGAAGGTACGCTCCAAGACGCGGCCATCGGCAACGTTCTTCAACTTAGTGTTCATGACAGTATTACCCTTACCTGGCTTTCTGTGCTGAAAGTCGATGCAAACCCATACTTTGCCATCCATACGGATGCAAGTACCAATCTTAATTTCCTGTGAATTAATCATTTTGTTTATCTTGAATTTTATTATATAATCTGAAAAACGGTGCAAAGTTACGGTAAAAACACGAAAAACCCAAGCAAATAACGAAAAAAACATAAATATTTAAGCTAATTTTTGCAGATTTCTTGGTTATTTCAGAAATAATGCGTAATTTTGCAGCCCGAAAGGAGCATTACGCCCTGATATTTGGAATATTAATTAAAAAAATAATAAAGAAAAATGAAAAGAACATTTCAGCCTCACAATCGTCGTCGCGTGAACAAGCATGGTTTCCGTGAGCGTATGGCAACTAAGAATGGTCGTCGTGTATTGGCTTCTCGCCGTGCTCATGGCCGCAAGAAGTTAACTGTATCTGACGAGCACCACGGAAAATAATTCCGTCTGTACGCAGATTGAGAACGATGACATTAAAAGCAGCAAAGGGTTATGCCTTGGCTGCTTTTTGTGTTTCTAGGGGCTTCTTGATGGTAGGTTAGTCTGCAATAAATCATAAAAAGTGGCTCATTTATTTTGTAATCTCTTCGATTTGCACTATCTTTGCACCTAAAATAGTGAATAAGAATGACTTCTTCTGAATTTTTCAACAAGTTCAAGAGCAAGTACCTATGGGGAAATCTCTTTGCCATGGCTATCGTCGTGGTATTGCTTTGCGTCGGTGTCAAGTTTGGCATCGATATTTACACGCATCATGGCGAGGCGATTCCTATTCCTGATATCCGACACAAGAATTTTGCTGATGCAGAGCGCATCTTGGCAGATGCTGGCTTGCAAATAGAAGTGAGCGATACGGGATTCGTACGTAATCTTCCACCTGATTGTATCTTGGAGCAGTCGCCGACTCCCGGTGACCGTGTCAAGGCTGGGCGCATCATCTATGTCACCATTAATTCGGGGCATACGCCTACACTCACTATCCCGGATGTCATCGACAATAGTTCGCTACGAGAGGCGATGGCTAAGTTGACCGCCATGGGATTTAAATTGGGACCACCACAATATATACCTGGCGAGGAAGATTGGGTATATGGTATATTGGTCAAGGGAAGGCATGTTGTTGCTGGCGACAAGGTTTCGATAGATGCCGTGCTTACCATACAGGTGGGAAATGGACAACGTGACGCTGCCGACTCCATCAATTTTGTTGAGCCGATGGATGCCCATGATGATTTTGAGGAAACAAATGAGAGTGGCGGTGACGATGACAACTTTGAGGTCGTTCCTGGTACGGAACCAACGGAGCCAACCCCTCCTTCGCATTCTCATAATCAAAACGAAATAGTAGAATAATGGAGCAATTTGACGATATATATAATAATGAAGAAGAACTCTTCGATAATGAGGCAGGACTCTCCAATAATGAGGAAGAACTCTTCGAGCATTGGAAGGTAGAGGTGGATGCCAAGCAAGATCCTGTTCGTATCGACAAGTATCTTGCCGACAAGATGGCTTATCAAAGCCGCAATCGCATCCAACAGGCTGCCGATGCGGGTTTCATTCAGGTGAATGGCAAACCTGTGAAGAGCAACTATAAGGTGCGCCCTGGTGACCAAATCGCCTTGATGATGGATCGTCCTCGTCATGAGACGACCATCAAGCCAGAGGAGATAGCCATCAACGTGGTCTATGAGGACGACCAATTGATGGTGGTCAACAAGGAGGCTGGAATGGTGGTTCATCCGGGTGCAGGCAACTTCCATGGCACATTGATTCAGGCTGTGGCATGGCATCTGAAAGATATGCCGGAGTTTGATGCCAATGACCCAGAGGTGGGCTTGGTGCATCGCATTGATAAGGATACATCGGGCTTGCTGGTAGTTGCCAAGACTCCTGAGGCTAAGACTTCATTGGGTCAGCAGTTCTTCAACAAAACCACGCATCGCCGATACAATGCCTTGGTTTGGGGCAACATCGTCGAGGATGAGGGACGCATAGAAGGCAATATCGGGCGAGACCCTAAGAATCGTCTTCGTATGAAGGTGTTTGACCCAGATAGTGGAATCGGCAAAAGTGCCGTTACCCATTACAAGGTGTTGGAGCGATTTGGTTATACCACTTTGGTGGAGTGCATCTTGGAGACGGGCAGAACCCATCAGATACGTGCTCACATGAAACAGATAGGGCATCCCCTCTTCATGGATGAGACTTATGGTGGTGCCGAAATTCTGAGGGGACAACGTAGCAGCAGTTACAAGGCTTTCATCCAAAACTGTTTCAAGATATGTCCACGTCAAGCACTCCATGCCAAGACATTGGGCTTCGTCCATCCTGCCACTAAAGAGCAGATGGATTTCGACAGTGAATGGCCAGGTGACTTCCGCCAGTTGATAGAGAAGTGGCGAGGGTTTATCAATGGCACTACACAAGACACATTTCAATAGATAAAGTTACATATTTAATATATAGTAAGATGGAAAATAACAAAAGAACGATAGCCATCGTATGTGGTGGTGATTCTTCTGAGCACGATGTATCATTGCGCTCAGGTCAGGGCTTGTACTCTTTCTTTGATAAAGAGCGCTATAACATATACATTGTGGATGTGAAGGGAACTGACTGGCATGTTGCCTTCGAGGATGGCGAGACTGCCGACATCGACAAGAACGATTTCTCTTTCCAGAAAGATGGCAAGCAAGTTTATTTCGACTATGCTTATATCACGATACACGGACAGCCTGGCGAGAATGGTGTGATGCAGGGTTACTTCGACCTCATCCATTTGCCTTACTCTACCAGTGGCGTGCTTGTCGAGGCCATGACCTTTGACAAGTATGTGCTCAACAATTATCTCCGTGGCTTTGGCATCAATGTGGCAGATAGCATCTTGCTGCGTCGTGGTGAGGCTTATGACGAGGAGGCTATTGCCAAGCGCATCGGTATGCCTTGTTTCGTGAAGCCTGCGGCTGATGGCAGTAGCTTCGGTGTCTGCAAGGTGAAGGAAGCCGACCAGTTGGCTCCTGCCCTTCGTGTGGCATTCATGGAGGCTGAGGAAGCGATGGTAGAGGGCTTTATGGATGGTGTTGAGATTTCTCAAGGCATCTATAAGACAGCCGACAAGAGCGTTGTGTTCCCTGCCACCGAAGTTGTGACAAGCAATGAGTTTTTCGATTATGATGCCAAGTACAATGGACAGGTACAGGAAATCACTCCTGCTCGTCTTGCGCCAGAGACTGCAAAGAAAGTGGCAGAGACTACTTCTCGCATCTATGACATCCTCCATGCCAACGGCATCATCCGCATCGACTACATCATCTCCAAGGATCAGGATGGAAATGACAAGATCAATATGCTTGAAATCAACACCACTCCAGGTATGACAGCTACCAGCTTCATCCCTCAGCAGGTGCGTGCGGCAGGTCTTGACATCAAAGATGTGCTCAGTGACATCGTCGAAAACCAATTCTAAACTGTAAGAATATGAAAATCCCTCAAGAATTTGATACCATTCGCCCTTGGGAGCCAGAAGACCTCCCGGAGGTGTTCGACCGTTTGCTTTCCAACGAACAGTTTAAGCAGGTGCTTGCTTATCTCTATCCACAGGTACCTTTTGAGATGATCGCCCAGAAGTTGAAGGCTTGCAAGACCAACATGGAGTTTCAGTTGGCTTTCGCCTATGACTTTGTGCATGGTCTCTTGAAGAAGGCTGCTACGGGTTGTGAGATGGATTGCTCAGCGATAGACAACACTCGCAACTATACATTTATCAGCAATCACCGAGACATCGTGCTCGATTCAGCCATCTTGGATGTCTTGCTGGTGGATAATCACTTCAAGACCACTTGCGAGATAGCCATCGGCGATAATCTCTTGTCATTGCCTTGGGTCAAGGACTTGGTGCGTGTCAACAAGGCATTCATCGTGGAGCGTGCCCTAAGTATGCGCCAAATGCTGATGTCGAGCAAGCGTTTGTCAGACTATATGCACTTTGCCATCAAGGAGAAGCATGAGAATATCTGGATTGCCCAGCGTGAAGGACGTGCCAAGGATAGCGACGACCGTACTCAGAAGTCTATCTTGCAGATGATGTCTATGGGAGGCGAGGGGAGTATCATCGACCGTTTGAGACAACTCCATTTGGTGCCACTTGCCATCAGCTATGAGTATGACCCATGTGATTATCTCAAGGCGAAGGAATATCAGCAGAAACGAGACAATGCTGACTGGAAGAAGGGACCTACCGATGACCTCGTCAGTATGCAGACCGGCATCTTCGGTTATAAGGGGCATGTTCACTATCATGCAGCTGCTTGTGTAGATGAGTTCCTTGATACGCTCGACCCAGAGATGCCAAAACAAGATATATATAATAAGGTGGTGGGATATATCGACCACGAGATACATAGTCACTATCAGACATATCCTGGCAATTATGTGGCTCTCGACATGCTCGAAGGAACTTCTACCTATGCCGACAAATATACGGCAGAGCAGAAAGCTCAGTTTGAGAAATATATCGCAGGTCAACTTGCCAAGATTGACCTCCCGAATAAGGATGAGGCTTATCTGCGTGAGCGATTGCTCACCATGTATGCCAATCCTCTCCGTAATTACCTTGCTGCCCAATAAGCAGCAAGGAGGCGGCTATAAAAAAATCATCCCGATGTGTTTCATATCACATCGGGATGATTTATTTTTCTGCAATACATTCCATCTCTATCAACCATCCCGGTTGGCAAACCTTGGCCTCGACGATGATATGGGGAATCTGGGGATAGAATTGCTGCATCATCTTCTCTACTGCGTGGTGGTCGGAGAGGTCACGGAGATAGATGATGAAGTATTGGATGTCGTTCATCGTGGCACCTCCGTCTTTGAGCAAAGCACCGATGTTCTCCAAGAGTCTGCCCGTCTGTCTTACGATGTCTCCCTCATACATCACCTGACCATGCTTGTCGATGCTGGCTGTTCCAGAGATGAAATATATCTGCTTGTCTGGCAAGGTGAGACGAGTGCCACGCTCGAAGGCTACACCATATTCATGGGTAGGGTTCAGGTGGTCGAGCGCCTGTAGATATTTCTTGTCTTCTTCTTTGATGTTAGGAACTGTCAGAAAGTCGATACCTACAGCGGCATGCCGAACGGGTGTCGCGCCGCCGATGCCTGTGCTGGCGATGTAATGGGTATTGGCGGTAAGGCCTTGTTGGTCGAAGACATCATTGTGTGCCTTTACCACTCCTTGATAGTTGACATCAATGTCGGTCACGTAAATCCAAGTCCTGACAAGGTTACGCTCCATCGTCATCACCTTTTCTTCTGTATCTCTTTGAATGCCGCTATTCTCTACGCCTTCGTTCTCATTTCTGCAAGCTTCGTTTTCGTTCTTCAGTATCTGAAAGTATTTGTCGAAGAGCATTCTGGTTTGCTCGTAGGAAGTCTTGCCTGTGGCTTCCTCTTCCGTCAGTCGGATGCTATGGAAAAGAAGGGGAACGTCATCGGAGGTGGTCTTGACCAAGAGCGAGACCTTGCTGCCATTCAATGGAGCTTGCTCCACAATGGTTAGGTTGGTGTTTGCTAGAAACTCTTGGTAGAGCAGCGAGTCTTCCAACTCCTTGATTTGGTTCTGTGAATCGCTGAGAAAGATCTTGCAGTATTGCAGGGTGCGATTCTCTATCTTTTCAGTGTCGAGATAATTGCCTAGTTTTAGATACAGAAAGTTCAAGCGATCATTGAATGACCCCTTGCTTTCTGGTGAAAGAATTGTATATTTATCCATCTTGTTTTTGAAAGAATACCTACTTATAGTGATTCCAACATGCGCTTGATGACAACTTCGGCAGAAATCTCACGGTTGGCAGCTTCTGGAATGACGAGGCTGTTCTTGCTCTCGATGACATCATCGGTTACGATGAGACCACGGCGTACTGGCAAGCAGTGCATGAACTGGCCGTTGTTGGTCCAACTCATGTGCTCCTCGTCGATGGTCCAACTCATGTCCTTGCTCAAGATCTCACCATACTGTGTTGGGGCTTTTACGCCAGGGCAACTCCAGTTCTTGGCATATACGAAGTCGGCACCTTCCAAAGCCTTCTTCTGGTCGTATTCCACCTTGGCATTGCCTACAAACTTAGGGTCCAACTCATATCCTTCTGGATGAGTAACCACGAAGTCAACGTCGGCTGCGTTCATCCACTGAGCGAATGAGTTTGGCACAGCCTGAGGCAAGGCACGGCAATGAGGAGCCCATGTCAAGACTACCTTAGGACGAGCCACCTTCTTGTGCTCCTCGATGGTGATGAGGTCGGCGAATGCCTGAAGAGGGTGAACGGTAGCGGTCTCCATGGCAAATACTGGGCGACCACTGTATTTCACGAATTGGTTGACGATGGTCTCGGCATAGTCGTAGTCACGGTCCTTCAAGCCAGCGAAACTACGTACACCAATCAAGTCGCAGAAACTTCCCATCACAGGGATTGCCTCCAAGAGGTGCTCGCTCTTGTCGCCATCCATGATGACACCACGCTCTGTCTCCAACTTCCATGCGCCAGCATTCACGTCGAGTACGATGACGTTCATACCCAGGTTCATGGCTGCTTTTTGGGTGCTCAAACGAGTACGCAAGCTGTTGTTGAAGAATATCATCAGCAAGGTCTTGTTCTTGCCCAACTCTTGATAACCGAAACGGTTTGCTTTTACTTCCTGTGCCTCGGCAAGAGCTGCTTTCAAGTCGCCAAGGTCTTCTACATTAAAGAATGTCTTCATATCTTGATTTCCTTTCTATATATTACTATTGTGTATTTGCAGTTAATAATACCTTTCATAGTGATATTACCACGCTTGGGTAACATCATTACAGTAGTTTGGTAATGTCATTACCATAGTGCGGTAATCGGATTACCAATGCTTGGTAATATTTTGGTAATTATGCTCTGATTTGTCCGTTGCCTGTAATCAACCACTTGTAAGTAGTGATTTCTTCGAGAGCCATAGGACCGCGAGCGCCGAGCTTCTGTGTGCTGATGCCAATCTCAGCTCCGAGTCCGAACTGTGCGCCATCGGTGAAACTGGTAGGAGTGTTGACATATACGCAAGCGGCATCCACCATCATCTGGAACTTCTTCTGCGCAGCCTCATTGTCGGATACGATGCTCTCGCTGTGTCCGCTACCGTAAGTGGCGATATGCTCCAGTGCCTCATCCTCGCTAGTCACGGTCTTGATGCCCATCTGCATGCTCAGCCATTCCGTGTTCCACACATTGCCGTCGGCATTAGGACATGGGGTCTCATCGCTCACTATATCTAATAAGGTGTCGGGATAGTTGCCTTTCAATGCCTCGTAAGCCTGAGCATCTGCGTGAATCTTGACTTCTCGTTTCGCAAGGTCTTCGCAGAGCGTTGGAAGGTCGTTCAAACGTTGTTCGTGGATGATGAGGGTATCGAGGGTATTGCAGACACTGCATCTTCTGCACTTGGCATTGGTGATAATAGCCTTGCCCATCTCTACATCGCCATCCTTGTCGAAGTAGCAGTGTACCACGCCTGCACCTGTCTCGATGACAGGTACCTTGGCGGTGTCTCTTACAAACTGGATGAGCTTCTTGCCTCCACGAGGGATGCAGAGGTCGATGTAGCCCACGGCATTCAGCATCTCGCCCGTTGCCTCATGGGTAGCAGGGAGAAGAGTGGCTACGGCTGGGTCGATGTCATACTTTATCAACACTCTGTGGATAAGTTCGATACTCGCTATGTTAGAGTAGTTTGCGTCCTTTCCACCTTTCAATACGCACGCATTTCCACTCTTGAAGCAGAGAGAGAATACATCGAAGGTGACGTTAGGACGAGCCTCGTAAATCATGCCGATGACTCCGAAAGGCACTGCCACTCTTTGCAGGTGCAAACCATTGTCGAGTGTCTTTTCCTTGAGAATCCTTCCGAGCGGTGAGGGCAAGGTGCTGACGTGTCGCATGTCGGCGGCAATATCGTGGAGTCGTTGCTCCGTGAGTTGCAGACGGTCGTAAAGAGGGTTCGCCTTGTCCATCTTCGCTAAGTCCTCCGCATTCGCCTTCAGGAGCGCAGGAGTCTCAGCGATGATGGCATCAGCCACTGCCTGTAGCACTTCGTTACGTTGCTCATCGGTCAGCAAGCCCAAAGTTTTGCTTGCTGCCTTCACCTTTTGGAAAGTTTCTTTCAGTTCCATTGCTTATCCTTTCTTTGTTATAAGATAAATATTCCATGCCTATAACCTGATTGCGAGGTATGGCTTAATGATGACTGCAAAGATAAACAATATTCTTGATAATAGCAAAAATATGCAGCTAAAACCGCCATCTTTGCTTGCAAATGGATAGTTATGCAGATTTATCGCATAAATTAGGGCATTATAGCCTCTTTAGCCACAAGTCCATGAATATCCTATTTGTCAGGATGTGCCATGAGATATAGTTCTTTTTGTCGCTCGATTTCTCTTCTGAGGTCTTCTTCGTTTGGTAGGTAAAGCTTGTATTGTCTTCTTCGTTTGGTAGGTAAAGCTTGTATTTGGCAGCAAACATCTGGTCGTTCTTGGCAAGGGTGGAATATCGGGCAACATCCGAGTCGGTTTCGGCGCAGAGGATAATGCCTATAGTCGGATTGTCGTCAGGTCCTTTCTTCATCTTGTCATACATCTGCAAGTACATATCCATTTGTCCAACATCTTGATAGGTGATGCGGTTGACCTTTAAATCTACAAGGATAAAACTCTTAATGAGATAATTGTAGAATACCAAGTCGATGTAGTAGTCGTTCTCTTCCGTACGGATATGTTGCTGGCGTGCAACAAGGGCATAGCCTTTCCCCATCTCCATCAAGAATTTCTCTAAATTGTCAATGATGGCAGTCTCTAGTTTGGATTCTTTGAGGGAAGAGTCGGAAGGCAATCCTAGAAACTCCATAACAACTGGCGATTTGATATATTCTAGTTTGTCTTGCTGGAACTCTTGCGTCTTCTCTTTCATCTCTTCCTCTACAGGTGTCTTATCTTTCGACATAAGGAGACGCTCATAATATAAAGTATTGATGTTACGATTCAACGTACGGTAACTCCAACCTTGTTCGAAAGCTTCCTTGGCATACCAATCCCTTGCCTGCTTGTCTTCTATGCGAATGAGTAGTTCGTAATGTGACCATGGTAGTAGGCATATATCTGCTTTGGACATCTGCTGACGGCTATTACTCAATTCATCAGACACCGTCTGGTGAATTGACGTTTGAAATTCAACGGACACTGTCCGTTGAATTTGTAAGTCGCTGAACTTTAGGTAAAAACGCCTAAAAACTCTTAGTGTTGTTACAGAGAAACCTTTCCCGAATTCCTCAGTAAGTGCAGCAGATGCCACCTCGATGATATGCTTTCCATACTCAGCTCTCGCTGCTCCGTTTTGCTCTTCTTCGACAATACGTTTTCCTATTCTCCAGTTTCTTTCTACCAGAGAATAATTAACCGCAGCAAAAGCATTATTCTTTGCTTTACTGACAATCGTCTTCAAATCAATCACGAGAAACTTCTCTTCTCCTTTATATGAGTGCTCCATCTGCTTCATAATTATGCCTTGTTTTATGTATGATGAGTGCAAACTTACATAAAATTCTTCGAATATTACACCAGTTTGATAAAAAAGTTGAGACCACAGCGCATTTTTATCTGCAAGTAAGTGCTAATTGCACTTTTTTACTAATTTTATAGCGGAATTCTCATTCCATGGAGTTAGTTAACGGGTTCTATGTCCCAATGTTCAATTTAAAACTTTCAGCTATGAGAAATGTCTGTGGTCTCGATGTGCACAAATATAACGTTTTTGTGTGTATCCTCAAAGAAAATAGTGAGATAACGTGCGGAATCTATCTTTTTTAGATACATTCCGCACGCTTAAAGCGTATTTTTAACGTTTGTTGATGTAAAAAGTAAAGAAAAGAGTACGTGGTAAAGCCACAAGATAAAGCACATTTTCTTGTTTATAGCCTCTTTAGCCACAAGTCCATGAATCTATCGTAGATGACATAGCCTTTGTCTGTCCTATACACCAGTTCCTTTTCTTCCAAGACTTTGAGGGCTGCTTTGGCACTGCTGGCGCCACTCAGATGATGCTCTCTGATAAACTTGCCTGATGTCGGTTGTGCAACGATGCCTTCCTTGGCAATGGCTTTTAATAGGGTGAATTGATTCTCAGTGAAGAATTGGACTAGACTTTCGAACTGTGGCTCACGACCTTGGAGAATCGAGAGAAGGGCGGCATTAACCTGTTCGATACTCTCAACGGTCTCTTCTGTTTCATAGAGACGGTTCATGATACATTGAACATACCAAGTATGTCCCTCGAACAAGTTATAGATATGTTCGAAGATTTCTTCAGAAAGATTTCCACCTTTCCCTTTAAAGAAATGTGAGCAGAAATCATAATATACATCTTCTTTCAGAGGCTTCAACCCCAACATCTCTGTGCTTTGGTAGAAAGGATGCTTAGGAGAACCAAAGATTTCTGCCATCAGATGAAACTTACTTCCTGAGAAGATAAAATGTACGTGCTGGGCAAACTGGATGTAGGAACGCAGCAGAGCTTCCGTACCTTTCTCAGGGTATTCGGCAATCTGCTGGAATTCATCAATGGCAATGTATATCTCCCTACCACTTTCATTGAGATAATTGAAGATGCTACGCATGGTCATCTCCTCTTGGCTAGGCTCGATGGTGATGGAAACGCTAGGTTCCCCAGTCAATGGATCCATGCTGAGTACAGGGCGCAAAGCACTGAAAAAAGCAATCGTTTTCTCGATAAACGAAGCATTTTTGCGAACGATGTCGTTGATGACCATGACTCCCAGCTGCTCCACAAAATCGTGCAAATTCTTGGTAGCGAAAATGTCTAGGTATAGGCATACGGCATCCCTCTCTTCTTTCTGGAGATAGAAGAAGGTATTCTTGATGAGTCCCGTCTTGCCAATTCTACGAGGAGAGATAAGTGTTACGTTCCTGCCGTTCTTCAGATGAGATAAAAGGGTAGCAGTCTCTGCTTCTCGATCGCAGAAATACTCAGGACTTTCATACCCTTGATAGATGAAAGGATTCACTAATTTCTTGTTACCTAGTTTCATACGCCATTACATATTTTATGTTACAACTTTTTTGTAATGGCAAAGATACGGCTTTTTTCTGAATAGAACAAATAAAAAGCCCAGAAAGTATATACTGGGCTAAGAAATGATATAAACTTCTCTATGTTTGTCTGATGTTCCCTTGGCGATTTTATATCTTATTTGTCAGGATGCGCCATGAGGTACAACTCCTTTTGTCGCTCTATCTCTCTTCTTAGGTCTTCCGGGGTAAAAACTAAACATGAAGAGTATATTAAGACGAAAAGGGAAGGCTTATGAGTTCAAGCCTTCCCTTCCTTCCACTAAGAAAAACATTATTGATTGAATAGATGACAGATTTCTTGATTTACTTTTCTTACTCTATCTTCTTCCACCTTGATCACTTTACGGTCGTATGTCATTAAGCCATTCACTTCTCCTTCCACATCCGTGGTCTGGGTATAGACGGCAGCAGAAAAACCTGTGTGAGCCAATTTCTTAAGCTTTTCGGCATACTTCACGTACTCGTCGGTAACTTCCTTTGCATTCTTGAACTGAACATATCCCCAGTTCTTATCAGCCTGCCAAAGATGCCCTTTGATAGGTAAGCCAATGCCACCATATTCTCCTAGAACTGTAGGTCTTTCCCCATCGGCTAGATACATCTCAGGACCTGGGTAGTTGTGAAGGTCGAGCATGTCTCCTGTATGATAGAAATTGCCACCACTGGCAGGGTTCACCAAGCGAGAAGTATCATATTTCTTGGTCCATTCTGCTATTTCGACCGTCTTGAACTGTCCCCATGCTTCATTGAATGGAACCCATGTAACAATGGAAGGATAAGAACGTAGGCAATCCATGATCTCTTTCCATTCCTTCTTGTAGTTGGCTTCGGATTCTGCGGAACGTATCAATTCGGAACCATTGAAGTACTGGTGATTTTGCCATTGAGGTGATTTGTCTCCACTAGGCATGTCTTGCCAAACCAAGATTCCTAATTGGTCGCAATAGGTGTACCAGCGTGCTGGTTCTACCTTCACATGCTTGCGAATCATATTGAAACCGAAGTCTTTGGCTTTTTGTATGTCATAGCGGAGTGCCTCATCCGTAGGCGCTGTATATAAACCGTCAGGCCACCATCCTTGATCCAATGGACCAAACTGGAAATAATCCTTGTTGTTCAGCTGTAAACGAACGATGCCATTACCATCTCTATGGGTTGAAATCTTTCGCATGGCAGCATAACTCTTTATTTTGTCTTGCAATTTACCGCCACTGAATAGTTTTACCTCCACATCATATAGCGAAGGAGATTCTGGCGACCATAGCTTAGGATTCTCAATGGCGATATCTACAGGTTGACCTACAGCACCTTTGGCATTGGCAACAACAGTGTTTCCGTCTTTGACCTGAATGTCAACAAGGTCTCCCCAAGTAGTTCCTTCTGTAGCAACATGAACGGTCAACTTTTGAGAGTCAATGTCTGGAGTTGATTCGATATGGATGATATGCTTGTTGTTGACAGGCTCCATCCATACGGTTTGCCAGATACCAGTAACAGGGGTGTACCAGATGCCATTAGGATTTGCATTTTGCTTTCCTACAGGTTGGTAACCATCCGTTGTCGGGTCCCACACTTTTACCACCAGCTTCTGATTTCCCGGCTTGAGATAATGTGTGATGTCGAAACAGAATGGAGTATATCCACCCGTATGTGAGCCGATTTTAATGTCATTCAGATAGACCTCAGTCTTCCAATCGACTGCTCCAAAATGCAGCAATACCGTCTTGCCCTTCCAAGATGATGGAACCGTAAACGTGCGCTTATACCAGAGTTCCTTGTCTTTGCCAACTTGCTTTTGTACACCAGATAGACTTGATTCCACGGCAAAAGGGACTAAAATCTTGCCCTCAAAGGCTTGTGGCTCTTTTTGTCCGATTGGTTGGATGGCGTATTCCCAAAGTCCATTTAAGTTAGCCCAGTTGGAGCGTTCCATGATAGGGCGGGGATATTCGGGCAACACATGGTTGGGATCCAAGGTCTCAGCCCATTTTGTCTTGATCTTGTCTCCTGCAGGTTTCCACGGAGAGTTGGGAGCTTTGGCAGTGGCGGTCAAGCTCATCAAAGCTAAAAATAGCCAGGTTAATACGTTCTTTTTCATTTGCCTTTAATTTTTAAAATAGGGTTTGTTACTTTCTATGGATGTTATGTTGCCAGCCACTTGCGGCCAGTCGTTGATCCATTCCACCTTGTCCATGAAGAGTAGACGGCCCCCGTCTGGGTCGGATCTTAAGAATCCATGATAGATCATCCAGTCTTGTTGTTTGTCATCGGTGATAAACTCAGCATTGTGTCCTGGACCTGCAACCAAGTTGCTGCCATGTAGCAGTACATCGTAAGCTCCATCAAGCATATTCTTTCCTTCTTTCGTTGTGTAAGGACCAAAGAGGTTCTTGGAACGTCCATAGATGACTTGATAGGTGCTGTTGACTCCCTCACAACAAGTTCCTGCAGAGCCAAAGAGATAATAGTAGTCACCATGTTTATGGATATAGGTGGCTTCCATCTGGTTGCCCGCTACTTGTACAGGTTTTGTGCCTGGCTTGAGGGCGAGTCCATCTTCCGTTAATTCTGCACCAAAGATGCCATGGAAGGAGCCCCAAAACAAGTATTTCTTTCCATGATCCTCTATATAGAAAGGATCTATGCAGTTCTGTATGCCAATGTCTTGACTGATGAACAAGGCTCCATGGTCGATGAAAGGACCTTGAGGAGAGGTGGCGGAGGCGATGCCAATACCGCAATTCCATTCTCCTCCCCATTCTGATTTGGAGTAATAGAGCATGTAGCGTCCATTCACGACATTGATGTCTGGGGCCCAAATACCACCTTGCGGATTCCATTGTGGGCGTGAGCTATCAGTGAAAGCTGTACCTACATAGTTCCAGTTGACCAAGTCTTTGGAGCGATAGATTGGAAGATTGCGTATGTCCTCCGTGGCATACAAATAGAAATAGCCATCGTCCGCCTTCGTCACTGTTGGGTCTGGGAGCGAAGTCGAAACGATGGGATTATGGTATTTAGCAACTTTTGGCTGTTCGGGAGTTGGTGATTGCTCGATGTCATTCGACACCGAGCAATTTGTGGTAGTAAGACCGAACACAATACATAAACCTAAACAACTTATCATGTTTTTATTCATTATCTGTTCTGGAATTCTTGATTACAATTACCAACCTGGGTTCTGGGTCAGGTTAGGATTACGCTCTATCTCTGATTGTGGGATGGCAAACACTTTGGCATGCTCACCCATATATCCGTTGGTATAGCGCTTGGTTCCCCAAATCTCAGTCATACCATTGGCACCATTCAACTGGGCAGGATCGCTGACTGTCGTACGGTTGGTACCGATCTTACGGTCCATCCAAGTATCCCAACGAATCTGTTTCCAGTAGAGCTGTCCTTCTCCGCAGAGCTCCCATCCGTATTCATTGCGAATGCGTTCTCTCAGGTCGTCTTGTCCTGACACTTGGGTCCATTCGTTGCTGTTCAACAAGGCTAGGCCTGGGATACGTTCTCTAACCATGTTGACGTATATGATGGCTTCTTGAGTCTGTCCGGTCTCGTTCAAAGCTTCTGCCAATGACAAAAGTGCTCCTGCATAACGGAAAATAGGGGTATCGATGTCGCTGTTCAAGGCATTCTTCATCTCTCTTCCTTCTGGTACGTACTTACGCCAGAGATAGTAGAAACGGTCGTTGGTATCGGTACGCAAGTCGTAAGGAGCGGCATTGTCTGAGCCGATGTAAGGCCAACGGAGGGTATAGTCCCAGCAGTCGGCGGTAGCACCACCTTTATAGGTTGAGTAAGGAGTGATGAAGTTCATCAACATACGAGGGTCTCTGTCCTTGTAAATCTTGAGAATTCTCTCCTCATTGCCATTCTTGTCATACTTGCTCATGTCTGATCCGTATGTCACCATTTGTTCATAAGCGGCTTTCAACTTGGCGTCACTTGAGTTAGGGTCAAGTCCATTGCGGAGGAAATATACGGAACGTTCCTTTGGTGTCATGCTAGAGTAACCAGGAATGGCCTCGTCCATTTTGAAAGGCTTACCGTTGGCATACTCGTATGAGTCAACGAAGTATGGGTTGGGAATCAAGTTGTTCCAGCAGCCAAATCCATCAGCGGTATAAGTGACACGGTTGCCCTGTGTACGTGCCAACAAGGACCCCATGCCATCTTCCTCAGAATATTGATACTGGAAGATGTACTCATCGTTTCGCTCGTTAGCTGCCTTGAACATGTTCTTATAGTCTGGGAACAACTTAAAGCCCATGGTAGTGATAGCCTTGAAGTCGGCAACAGCTTTGTCCCATTGCTTCAGCCACATATATACTTGGCCACGCAGATAGTAGGCGCAAGCTTTCGTTACACGGCCATAGTTGGAATCAGATGTGGAATACTTGTTAGGCAAGTTAGGCTCTTCGATGGCTTCGGTGCAGTCTTTGATGACTTGCTCCCATACTTCTGCCTCTGTGTTGCGGCCTTTGGTGTCTTGACCATATTCCACAGGCTCTGTATAGATAGGTACGCCACGCCAGAACACGTTGGCACGATAATATGTCCAAGCTCTCAAGAACTTGCATTCTGCGATGTCTCTGGCACGCTCTTCTTTCGACATGCTAGTACATTTATCGAGGTTGCAGACAACGTTGTTCGTACGATAGATTTCCTCATAGAATCTCTTCCATAAGCTGCTAAACCCCCAATAAGTGGAATTGCAACGTCCACGGCACCAGTCATAAGCACTCCAGTTGGCATCAAGGTCGCAAACATCGGTTGCGGCATCGAAGTTCTGCCAGTCTGGTGTCTCATATCCATTCTCATAATAGAAACGCTCGTATGCTCCGTTTACTACAGCATTGGCCATGTTGTATGTGCTCCAAACAAGGTCGGTACCTACACGGTCGGTTGGCTGGGTGTCTAGAAAGTCGGATGAGCAAGCTGTAAAAGCAGTTCCAGCAGCAACCATCAATAGGCCACCTAATATATGTTTCTTCATATTCGTTTTCATATTGCTGATATTTTATAATTTAGAATGTTACGTTAAGTCCAAAAGAAATCTGGCGCATGGTTGCATAACCTTCTCCAGAACGAGTCTCTGGGTCGAGGCCAGGGAAGTCTGTGATAGTCCAGAGGTTCTCACCTGAGAAGTAGATGCGAAGGTTCTCTGCATAGATACGCTTCGAGATATTCTTTGGAAGTGTATAACCAATGGTGAGGTTACGCAACTTGATGAAATCGCAATTATAGAGATGGAAGGTGTTGTCAAGTGCGTCACTCATACTTGGGTTCTCCAAAGACATACGTGGGTTCTTGGAGGTGAGGTTGGTACGAGGGTCGGTTGGATTCTCTGGATCGTAGAAATAGTGATCGCTGGCAATCCACTGAGGAACAGATAAACCGAATACGACGTTGGTTGAGTTTTGACCAATCTCTCTCCAGTAAGTAGAGAAACCTGTAGCACCACCCCAGTTCATGGAGAGGTCGAAGCCATTCCATTCTGCGTGCATCTGGATACCAAAGTTGAACTTAGGAACCATAGACTTGCCGGTGAACTTTTGGTCGTAGTTGCCACCATATACCTTATCTCCGTTGGTATCAGCATAGATATACTCACCATACCAGATGGCATTCTTGGAAACATTATGCTGAGGCTCGAAACTATAGCCAGCTGCAATCATGTCTTGCACCCATTTCAAGTCTTTCTCTGTGCGTATCATACCGTCTTTAGGACCACCGTTAGGATCGACAGCACCACTGGCATCGTAATAATTGCCTTTACCAGAATAGATAGGATATACATAGAACTCGTTCATCATGTGGCCTTCCAACAAGCGCTGATTACCTCCTGATGACACCTCACCGAGATTAGAGTAATAAGCATCTGGGTCGTTAGGGTTTGCACCCCAACCCTGAACGAGCTTTCCCTTATACTTGGTGACGCGGTTCTTGTTCCATGAGCCGTTTACTGCAACACCGTAAGTTACTTTGCCCACCTTGTCTTCCCAACGGAGTGTAGCCTCGAAACCTTGGTTGCTTACACTGGCAAGGTTTTGCAACGGCGCTTGCTTGTCACCGAATACGAGACCGATGGTAGGACGATAGAGAATACCTGTAGTACGCTTGTCATAGTAATCAAGTACTCCCGACAGACGACCATTCAGTGTGGCGAAATCCAAACCCAAGTTGAAGGTCTTGGTCGTTTCCCATGTCACATCCATGTTAGGCAAGTTCAGTAGATAGAAACGTGGAACCTTTTTGCCACCCATGATTGTGTAACCGGTCTCATACCAAGATTGGTATGCATAGTTGTCAACTGAAGAGTTACCCAACTTACCGTATGATACTCTGAGCTTCAAGTTGTCAAATGCGTTGAGGAAAGAATTCTTGGCAAAGTTTTCCTCACTGATGCGCCATCCAGCTGATGCTGAAGGGAAGAAACCCCAGCGGTTGTCTGGAGAGAAGCGAGATGAACCATCATAGCGGGCATTGGCCTCAAAGAGGTAACGAGAATCGTAGGCATAGTTCAGACGTCCAAACCATGAACGATAAGTATATCCAGTGAAAGAACCTTTGATGTATTCTGCTGAAGTCAGGGTGTTCAGGTCGCTGATGGTTTGGTCTATCATACCCATCTTCTTGACATCAGTATTACCATTGCTATTCTTGCCTTCCTCAAAACCGACGAGTGCACCTACGTCATGTTTTTGGGCGAAAGTGTGGTTCCAGTTGAGGGTGTTGGTCCACTTCCAGTTGTAGTAGTGGTTGTAATACATGTATCCAGCCAAAGTCTCCAAAGAGGCGGCGGAGCTAACCACTTCGTTTCTGCTGAAACTGAAGCTCTCATTGCTACCTTCTGTCAGTTTATGGCGTGTATTGTAGAAATCATATCCAAAATTGGTCTTGAACGTAAAGTCCTTGAGGAACTTGATTTGTGCATACGCAGTGGAGTAGGCATGTGTCGTCTTCTTGTAGCTATCGCCTTGACCGTTGAGCAATAACAATGGGTTGTGAGCAGCTCCATCTTCCATGGAAGTCTCGATGCCACCATATTTGCCATCGTAATAAGGATAAATGCCAGGTACGGTCTTCAAGAATTCCCAGCTGCTTAATGCATCTACGTTGTTTCTATCCTTATCGGAATGAGACCCCCATACTTGTGCACCTACTTGGAGCCAGTTGGTAACATCTGAAATCAACTTCAAGTTGATGGAGTACTTCTTCATGCCTGAGCGTACAATCATACCAGGGTTGTCAAGATAAGTCAAGCCCAAGTTGTAGCGAGTGCGTGTGTCTTTTCCTGACAAAGAGATGGAATGCTCCTGCATCACCTTGGTCTGATAGATCTCGTCATACCAATCTGTGTTTGGGTATGCCACGTAGTTAGGATAGCCCGACTCTGCCAATCCGTTTGGATTTGCCTCTGCGTCACGCCATTGCTGGATCACAGATTCTGGATATTTGCCAGCAGTGCCAATGTTCTCACAAGCTTCGTTGACGATAGACATGTAGTCGGCATAGTTGGACATGAAACGAATGAGCTTGGAAGGTGAGTTGATGGATAAACGACCAGAATAGCTGAGGTTGATCTTACCTTCTGTTCCACTCTTGGTGGTAACCAAGATGACACCATTGGCACCTCTGTTACCATAGATGGCACAAGAGGCCGCATCTTTCAATACAGAGATACTCTCTATATCCATAGGGTTTATTTCAGAGAGGCTCATTTCCATACCATCAACCAATACCAATGGGCTGGCATCATTCATGGTTCCCACACCACGTATGTTGACAGAGAAGTTCTCTTCGCCAGGTTTTCCTGAGCCTTGGATGATATCGAGACCGGCAGCCATACCTTGCAGAGCCTGTGCTGCGGTGGTGACAGGACGGGAGTTGGTTTCTTTGGCAAGATCTACTGATACAACAGATCCTGTAAGGTTTACTTTCTTTTGGGTGCCATAACCTACAACCACGACTTCATTCAGAGCATTCTGCTCTTCTTTCATGGTAACAGTTAGGTTGTTGGCAGCAGGCAGCTTGACATCCGTGAATCCAACATACGAGAACTTAAGCATCGCATTGCTTTTCGTCATGTTGAGAGAGAAACTGCCATCTAGTCCTGTTACAGTTCCATTTTGTGTTCCCTCTTCCATGATGGTTACGCCGATGAGCGGCTCTCCATTGGTGTCGAGAACTTTTCCACTTGCCGTTGCTTTCTGCTGAAGAATGGCTGCAGAATGTGTAAAATACTTGTTTGGCGTCGATGCTCCTTCTGCCATTGCAGATGCAATAGACAAGAGAGCAATGCTTGTTAGTAACAAATTCTTTTTCATATTCTCTTTTTGTATTAGGTTGTGATTGCCTTTTGAGCAGGTTTTAAACTTTAGATTTGTCATACATAGAGTCTTCTCTTATTTCTTGAGGAAGTTGTCTGTACGGTTGGGTGAGTACATTTCCCACAGTGATGCTACTGTCCAGCCTGGGGCGAAGTAATTGTTGTAGAATCCCTTGCCGTTCATACCGTAGTCCCAAGTTGTGTGCTGTACCACCTCTGGATAGAAGCCTGGTACGGCAATGCCACAGTTGCGCTCCTTGGTAGGCATCAATTGTGAGAGTGAGGTGAAGATGACATCGTAGATCTGCTGGAATCTTGGCTCGTTCACTTGCTTGCTCAACCATTTGACGATGTGAGGCAGCTCAAAGACGAATACATCGATGTGGTTGTTTTCTACAGATACGTTACCCCATCCACGGGTCTTGAGACCTAAGTCGCCGTGCATTTGACCTTGCGCAAAAGGTACATCCCATAGGTAGTACCATGACAGGGCGAAGTAGGCTGCTTTCTGGCAAAGGTCGATGTAGCGTTGACGTTCCTTACCCTTGGTCACGGAAGCCATGTAGTAGTTGGCGGTGACGGCAGATATGGCAGCTTCTTTGTCCTCGCAGTTGGCATCGAGGGTTGAGGAGAAATAGTCACTCTTTGAAATGATGTTCTTCTCCAGATAGTCGATGGTTCGGCGAGCTGCCTCAAGGTATTGCTTCTTGCCAAAGTAACGATAGCCCATCACCAAGGCTGATGTGGCAGAAGGAGTGCTTCCACCTGAGGCGTCTATATCGGAACCGTCGTCGTGGAACTTTCTGGCAAAGTTGCCGTCCTTTTTCTGTAGCTTGAGGAAACCATCCAAGATTTGCTTGATATGATTCTCCCATTCTGCATGCTTGCGTCCTTGGCTCTTCTCGTATTTCAGATACAAAAGGATGGCATAGACGGCTTCTGATTGTTGGCGAATGGAGTGAACGGCTTTCTCATCGGTAGGGAATCCCTTATTGAAGTTCACGTCATCGTAGAAGTAGCCTGCACTGGTGAAACCATGTTGTAGGAAACTCTCAAGAATCTCATTTCCCATGTTCACCAAGTCTTTTTCCTGATGTTGCTCTCCATATTCTAATGCGTTGAAGGCATTGAGCAATACTCTTCCGCAGAAACCAATCTGCATGGCAGGATATGGCTTGCAGTCAGAAGTGAGCAATGTATGTCCTGAATGATATTTCAATGGATAACGGTCTATGTAAGAGCGTCTGAAATAGTTGCATAATCCTTTTTTCATTTCGTCTGGTCCGAAGAGCGGAGTCAGAGGTTGTGGATTGTAGATGTCAAAGCATTTCTTCCACATGTTGGTTACGTGTTCTCCATAATTGTTGGCAGAGCCATCGATGATTCTCCAAGTGATGGTCTTGCTCTTTCCTTTTTCTAGCTTTGCGTATGTGAAGATTGGAGCGATAAGTGTTAGTTTTCGGATATAGCGCTTTGGGGTCTCTATATATGGATAACCAAAGGTAAGGGCTACGTCGTTGTGCTCGCTGTCGAAACCGAGATATCCCAAGGAGGTTTCTCCACTGAGGATGACTTCCCCGCTCGTATGGGTGGTCAGGGTCTCGCTGGAACTGTCAAGGCAGCGCATGACGGCTATCGATTTTTTCTCACTCTCATTGAAGGCACTGGTCATCGGGGATGATAGGCGGTCTTCTCTGAAATTCCAACTCTTCGAAGTGTGGAAGGCTGGCGCCTCTTTAGGAGAGCGAAGATTTAGGTGATACCAGAAACCAGGCAAGTAGAACTCGCTGCCATTGGAAGGCAAACCCGTGTTGAGGCTGGCTTCGAAGTTGTAGAAGGCTGTTTGTCGTGCCGTCAGCGTAACCTGGTAGATTTGGTCTTTGCCGTCATTGGTTACTTGTTGCTTGATTTCGATAGGCAAGGCAGAGCCATTTGCTGATACCAATTGTCCGGCATCCTCCTTCAGTGAATAGGTGACGGCAGGATTGCCTGGCTGCTTGATGCTAATCTTCGTCTTGACATCAAGAGCATTGGAACATAGTGTGACAACTGTGAGTGCCACTGTAAGTAATGTTCGTCTGTACATAGTTGTATAATAGTTAGAGTTATTTCTTATATAAATAGGTGAACGTATTCTCTTCGATGGTAAAACTACCATTCTTGAAGTTCAATCCTACGAGAGCGGTCTTGCGAGGAGCTACCTCCGTGAAGCTTTGGTGCGTGTGGAATACGTACTTCCACTTGCCTGCATCATCTAGAAAAGCATCTCCATGTCCTGTTCCGTAATACCCGATGTTGGCTCGTGAGATGATAGGAGCATTCTGCTTGGTCCATGGTCCGTATGGATTATCGGCTGTGGCTATGCCCACAGCATAATCAATGTTGCGATAGTCGTTGGCAGAATAGAACATATAATAGGTATCGCCGATATGCAAAACCGTTGGGCCTTCTGTCACTTTCCATGCCACTTGTTCGGTATCTTCCCATGGCAAGCTAGCACTGATGCATTCCTTGGCGGTTTCTTCCTTGATGGAACTGAGGTCGTCTGTCATCTCGGCTACATAGATGCGATTGCCGTTTTGAAGTCTTACATGATAAAGATACACCTTTCCGTCGTTGTCAAACAATACGTAGGGGTCAATGGTCTTGCAAGGTGCTTGAATCATCTGCTTCTTGGGTTGACTGAATGGACCCAATGGCGATGAGGCTGTGGCTACGGCAATTTGTTCATTGGCTGTATAGAACATATAGTAGGTGTTGCCTCGTTTGGCTACTTGTGGTGCCCAAAAACCTGTGGTCCCGAACGAAGTGCCGCTCGTGAGGCAAAAGCCGTTTTCCTTGCCAACAGGTCCTGACCATTCCTTGAGATCCTTCGACTGATAGACATAGAAGCCTTTGTCGGATTGAGCTCCTGTGCCATATAAATAATAGGTGTCATCGGTGTCTCTGAAGATGGTAGGGTCGGCTTCTGTCAAGATAGTCTTTTTCTCCTTATTATTATCTTTATTGTTGATCTCAGGATATTGTGGCTCGTTTGAACTACAAGATGGTATTATGAATAGGGAGGCCATGCATGTAGAGAGTAGCCGTGCTGAAAGGATGGTTGTTCTTTTGTTCATCGTTATGCAATAATTAGGTTGTTAATTTCGGTTGCAAAAATACATGATAATTGAATGTTGTCATGGGTAATATCGTCTTGGATATGGGTAATTCTGTCTAGTCTGGTCAAAAATACTTGTAAAAAGTGCAGGATTACCTATAAAAAAGGCTATATTTGCACTAGAAATAAAAGTAACATAGATGAAACAAATACTCTTGACCTTAGTTTTTGCTGTAGTCAATACATGGTCAGCATGGGCCTTGGACTTCTGCTTTCGACATCTCAATACCTCTAATGGCTTGCCTAATCAACAAGTGGAAGCCATCGTGCAAGATGCCGATGGATATATCTGGATTGGTACCCGAAATGGGTTGGCCAAGTTTGATGGTTATAATGTGCAGACTTATTACCATCAAGAAGGAATGGCACATTCGTTGATACATAATTTCGTTCATGGACTGTTTTTGGATTCCAAGAAGAACTTGTGGGTTGCTACCGAAAATGGTGTGAGCCGTTATCGCTCCAAAACGGACGACTTCCAAAATTATGGTAATGTCAAGGGGTATTGCACAAGTTTCGTGGAAACGAAAGATGGTCGAATCCTAACGGGCCATGACAAGCTCTTTGTCTATGACAAGAAAACGGATGCCTTCTCTGTTTATCCGTCTCTCAACTATGGAGCCATCGCCTCCATGGCAAGGGACGGTAAGGGTAATATCTTTGTATCTACCAACAAGGCTGTTTTTTCTTTTAATGCAACGCTATCCAAGATAAATCTTCACAAATTGGATGGTTTGGGAAATTCGAGCATAGAGCAAAACACCATCAAGCCACTTTATGTGGATTCTCGGCAGCGCTTGTGGATTGGATGTGACAATGGGGGATTGGTATGCGTCACTCTTGCCACTGGTAAGGAAGTGAAGTATGAAGCGAAATGGCTTACAGGGGGAATCGTGCGAACCATCACCGAGGATAAACGCCATAACATCTGGCTGGGCACGGAGATGGGTATTGCCGTGATTGCTCCTGATGGGCATATAGAGAGAATCAAAAAAGAGCCTAATAAGTCGAACAGTTTGACGGATAATGCTATCTATAGTATCTTGTCGGACAGGGAGGATAATATCTGGATTGGCTCCTATTTCTGAGGCGTGGATTACTTGGTCAAGCACAACTCTTGGTTTATACATGATTATGCCAATGGAAAACCTGGGGCATTCAATGCACGTATTCCTCGCTCAATAGTTGAGGCGGAGGGTGGATTGGTTTGGATTGCCACAGAGGATAATGGTATCTTCATCTATGATATGCAGAACCATGTTTTTACTCCTTTTACGGGCATCCCAACACTTGGCTCCAATGTGCATAGTCTTTATTATGACCCTGTGTCTCGTGATATGTGGATAGGCTCACGCTTCAATGGATTGTTCCGTTATCAATTAGGTACACACCAATATTCACAATATTATTATACGAATGGCATCACATCGGCGGGAATCTTCGATGTCTGTAAGACTTCGAATGGCAGGATTTGGGTCGCTACCATGGATGGCCTACGCTATTATGATGCCAAGAACAATGTCTTCCGCAAGATAGGTCATCAACTTCTTGACCATGTGTTCATTTATTCGCTTTTTGAGGATAGCAAGCATCGCTTGTGGGCGGCAACTACTTCTTATGGCCTTTTCTGCATAGACCATGGCAAGGTGATACGCTACAGTAAGGAAAGCCATTGTGGGTTGACGGATAATTATATTATCGTCGTATTTGAAGATTCTCAAAAGAGGATTTGGATTGGCACCAACAACTGCGGAATGTTTTGTCTAAATGCTAACGACAAGCAGAAGATAAAGCATGCTTCTTGTGGACTTCCGCAGGAATGCACGATTTGCAGCATTGTCGAGGATGCCAATCATTGTTTGTGGATTGGTACGGATCGGGGTCTCTATCGCTATCATCTCGTGGATGGAAGCACGCGTTGCTTTTCTGCGAATGCAGAGCTACCAGTCAATCAGTTCAACTTTACCTCATCTTATTATTCTCCACGGGGCTTTATGATGATGGGTACCTTTGATGGACTGCTAACTTTCTATCCTCAAAAGATAGTGGATAAGGCCATTCATTATCAAATACATTTCAAGCAGCTTTACATCAACAACAAGCTCATGAGTGTGGCAAGTGAAGACTCCCCACTCAAGACTCGCCTAGACTGTACCGACGAGATCGTCTTGAGCTATGACCAGGCAAAGTCGTTCTCCATAGAATATGGTGTCGTCATGCCAGGCTGTATGGAGAATGTGAGGTATCAGATTAAGGTGGATGGCATAGACAAGGATTGGCGAGATGTGGGTACGGAGCACCGATTTAATGGTTATCTGCTTCAGCCAGGCAACTATCGCCTCCATGTAAGGGCCAACAATGGCATCATGAAAGAAGACAACATGAGTGAGCGGGTCTTGGATATTGTTGTTGAGGCTCCGTTTTATCGCTCCAATCTAGCGATATTCATCTATTTGCTTCTTCTGTGTGGTGTAGCTATTGGAACTATCGCTTTCTATAATATGCGAATGAAGGAAAAGGCGGAAATCAAGTATGTGAGTTTGGAGAAGGAAAAGGTGAAGGAGGTGGATAAGATGAAGTCCAACTTCTTTACGATGGTCTCTCATGAGTTGAAGACGCCGTTGGCACTGATTAAAGCCCCTTTGAAGACGATTGCCGTCTCACAACTCAGTGATGAGGCTAAGACTTCGCTCGATATGGCGATACGTAATGCTACCAAGATGGAGCACATGATCAATGAGTTGGTGACATTCAACAAGATAGAGTCCGACAACTTCCCATTTTATGTACAACAAGGCAATCCTGTGGAATTTGTAGCCATGGTGGCTGCCAATTTCAAGGAGATGGTTTCCGCAAAACAGCTCAAACTGGAGATTCGTACCATTGATAATGGTGAGGATGGATGGTTCTCACCTTCTTATATAGAGCATATCCTCAACAATTTGATGTCGAATGCGATGAAGTTTACTTCCACTGGTGGTGTCATTACCATTGGGGCGGAGATGGTGCGGAAGTTAGAGTCTCCCGACTTATTCCTTAAGATGGAAGTTGCCGACACGGGCATTGGCATCATGAAAGAAGAAATCGCTAATATCTTTGAGCGATATTATCAAACCAAGCGTGGCTTTAATGCCAATAGTAAAGGCTGGGGTATCGGCTTGTCTTTGGTTCGTCGCTTGGCAGAGATTCATAAGGGTAGTGTTGCTGTGGATAGTGAATTGGGAAAGGGTAGTACTTTCACGGTATGGATTGATGTGGCAGAAGACGCATTTACTGAAAAAGACAAGATCTCGTCTGACAAAGAATTGGTTACCGTGAAGGATTATGTCAGCAAGGCAGAGCCTTGGAGTGTAGATTCCCAAGATGGTGTTGTGACACAGCTTTCAAAAGAAAAAGAAGTTGGCGAAGGTATGCATACCTTATTGGTTGTGGAGGATAATGCGGACATGTTGAAGTTCTTGGCTGATTTGTTGGGCAAGGAATATCATGTCGTTACGGCGAAAGACGGACAGGAGGCTTGGAATATTGCCATCTCTCGACAGGACATTGAAATGGTGGTATCAGACGTGATGATGCCTAGGATGACAGGTAATGAACTTTGCAACATGCTGAAAGGTAATATGGCTACATCGCATATTCCTGTCATTCTGTTGACTGCCAAGAGCGACCCTGATGACATCAAGAGCGGTTACAAGGATGGTGCGGATGTGTATATCTCCAAGCCATTTGACCCTGTTGCCCTATGTTATCAGATTGGTAATATCCTTCGATTGGTGCGTAATCGCCAAGAGAAGATCGTTGAGGGAGGCAAGGAGGCCATTGAAGCCAACAAGACATTGACACAACTGGACAAGGACTTTGTCAAGAGCATTAGCGATATGGTGGAAGTAAACTTGGAAAATGCTAATTTCTCCATAGACGACATCACTTCTAGTATGGGCATTTCCAGGAGTCTCTTATATACCAAGATGAAGAGCCTCATGAATATCTCTATGGGTGACTATATCCGTCATAAGCGTATAGAACGTGCTTGCCACATGCTTTCCGAGGGTTATAATGTGTCGGAGACAGCATACGCTTGTGGCTTCTCTGACCCTAATTATTTCTCAAAGGTGTTTAAGAAGATGAAAGGTATGGCACCATCCGATTACTCGTGACAAGCCTCTATGTCAGATAAAAGGGCAAGGCCCCAAATATAGATTTATATTTGAGGTCTTGGCGCAAATTCTGTATGTAAGGTTTCCATGGGATGCTCCTTCAAGTCGATGAGGATGTTGGGCGTGTTACCGTTGGCGATGATGACCTTGATGCCCGCATTGGCTACATCCTGTGCGGTCTTCAACTTGGAGATCATGCCACCTCTGCCATGACTGCTCTTCTCCTCACTTACATATTCGCTTACGTCTCGGTCGTAATATACCGAAGGGATGATGCGAGAGGTTGGTAGGGAAGGGTCGCCATTGTAGATGCCATCCACATTGGAAAGGAGAACGAGGGCATCGGCTTTCAGCATTTTGGCTATCAAGCCTGACAACTCGTCATTATCGGTGAACATCAACTCGGTGAGGCATACGGTATCGTTCTCGTTGACGATAGGGAGCACGCCGTTCTCCAGCATCAGTTCCATACAAGCCTTCTGGTTCTGGTACTGTTCCTTGGCAAGGAAGTTCTCCTTCATCGTCAGTACCTGTCCCACCTTGATGCCGTATTCTCTGAACAAGTCGTAATATAATCGGATGAGCTTGCCCTGACCTACGGAAGAGAACAACTGTCGCTGTTCCACGCTATCCAGTTGATGGTCTATCTGCAACTCGCCTCTGCCAGCCATCACGGCACCAGAAGATACGAGTATCACTTCGTAGTCGTGTCGGCGAAGCCAAGCCAACTGGTCCACCAAAGCCGACATTCTTGTCACGTTCAAATGTCCATCCTCTCGGGTCAGCACATTGCTGCCCACCTTTACTACTATACGTCTCATGTTATATGTTGATATGTTTGAGGGCTAAATCGCTTTAGCCCTCATTTATTACTTTTTCTTGTTGTCTTTCTCTCTAATCTCCACTCTACGAATCTTGCCAGAGATGGTCTTTGGCAATTCATCCACGAACTCGATGATGCGAGGATACTTGTATGGGGCGGTCTCGTGCTTCACATGATTCTGGAGTTCTTTGATTAGGTCGTCACCAGCCTTAGCCTTGTAATCCTTGGCGAGGACAACCGTTGCCTTCACCACCATACCTCGGATAGGGTCTGGCACACCCGTGATGGCACATTCCACTACGGCAGGGTGAGTCATCAAGGCATTCTCTACCTCGAAAGGACCGATGCGATAACCGGAACTCTTGATGACATCATCGATTCTGCCTTCAAACCAATAGTAACCTTCCTCGTCACGCCATGCCATATCGCCAGTGTGATAATAGCCATCGTGCCATACCGACTTGGTTTGTTTGTCATCACGATAGTAATATTTGAAGAGGCCGAGTGGCTTGTCATCGCCGATATGGATGCAAATCTCACCCTTCTCGCCATCCTCACACTCCGTCATGTCGGGGCGCAAGATGTGGACATCGTATTGTGGATTTGGCTTGCCCATGCTGCCTGGTTTCGGCTTGATCCATGGGAAGGTACCGAGCGTCATCGTGGTCTCGGTCTGTCCGAATCCCTCGTATATCTGAATGCCAGTCAACTTCTGGAAGGTCTCTGCCACAGATGGATTCATCGCCTCTCCCGCAGTGGTGCAATATTCGAGGCTGCTCAAGTCGTACTTGGAGAAGTCCTCGCGTATCATGAAACGATAGATGGTAGGAGGGGCGCAGAAAGAAGTGATGTGATACTTCTCTATCTGGCGCATAATCTTCTCTGCCGTAAACTTCTCATGGTCATAAACGAAGACCGTGGCGCCGGCAAACCATTGTCCGTAGAGCTTGCCCCATACCGCCTTGCCCCAACCGGTGTCAGCTACGGTGAGGTGGATGGAGTTCTCATGGAGATTGTGCCAATACACGCCTGTGGTGAGATGACCAAGGGCATAGAGATGGTCATGAGCCACCATCTTAGGCTCGCCCGTGGTTCCAGATGTGAAGTACATGAGGAGGGTGTCCTCGTTAGAGTTTACATGTTCTGGGCGAACGAAAGGAGCGCATTCGTTCCATTCCTTCATCCAGTCGTGGAATCCCTCAGGGATGTCAGGACCGATGCTAATCAAGAGCTTCACGGTAGGACTCTCTGGCATCGCCTCCTGTATCTGTTCTACCACATAGTCGTCGCCACAGCAGATGATGGCTTTCACGCTAGCCGCATTGTTGCGGTAGATGATGTCGTGCTTGGTGAGCATGTGGGTGGCAGGGATGGCTACGGCACCGAGCTTGTGAAGTCCGAGCATGGCGAGCCACCACTGGTAGTGACGCTTCAAGATGAGCATCACCTTGTCATCGTGACCGATGCCCAAGCTCTGGAAGTAAGCGGCAGCCTTGTCGCTCTGCTCCTTGAGGTCCTTATATGTGAACTTGATTTCCTCACCACGTTCGCTGGTCCATAAGAGGGCTACGTGGTCGGGTTTGATCTTTGCCCACTCGTCCATCACGTCGTAGGCAAAGTTGAAATCTTCTGGTATGATGAACTCCAGATGCTCCTTGAAGTCTTGCTCTGAAGTAAATGTAGTCTGTTTTAGAAATCTCTCAATCATAGTTGTTGCTATTGAATTCTTCACTCTTCACTCTTCGTTCTTCACTTAAATAATAATGCAGAGGAACTTGGCTGGCTCTCCGTTCAAGGAGCGGAAGCAGTGCTGTTTCTTGCTGTCGAAGTAGATGCTGTCGCCAGGACCGAGCACCATCACTTTTTCCTCGATGGTTACTTCGAGTTGACCTTCTATCACGTAGTCATATTCCTGACCGTCGTGTCCGTTCTTGTTAGGTTTGCTGTCGCCAGGCAATGGGTCAACCTGCACCATGAAAGGGTTCACCTTTCTGTCCTTGAAGCCTACGGCAAGGCTTTGGTATTTATATTGGTTGTTGCGGTCAATCTCAGGACCTTGGTCTTTTCGTGTCACGTAATATCCCTTCATGCGAGGTTCCTCGCCGAAGAGCAGTACATCGAGGTCGATGCCGTATCGCTTGGATATCTTGGAAAGGCGATAAACCGAAGGGTCGGCTTCGCCCGATTCTATCTTGAGATAATGTTCCAGACTGATTTCGCAAAGTTCAGCCACTTCCTCTGCTGGGATGTTGAGAACCTCGCGAAGACCTTTCAGTCTCTCACCGATTTGCTTGATTGCTTCGTCCATAGTTCTATGTTTTATTGGTTTTGCTCGCAAAAGTACGACTTTTTGATGATATGAGCAAACAAAGAGGCGATAAATTGAATATTTACACTTGGTTTTGATAGAAAACTATTATAATTATGCAGAAAATGCTGAATGATAGTTGTCTTATGCCTAGTGAAGTACACCTTTGTCATCCTTATATTCACTTTTTGTCATTCGAGCTGTTTCCTCTGGAACATCTAGGAGTGTCGTTTCTCTCTCTTGACTATAAAACTTGATTCGCCCTAGGATATAACCTCTTGCGCTAGGGAACCAAACCTGTAGAACCCTACTGTATAATGGTGTGCCTAACTTGTATTCCGTGAAATCTAACTTGTATTTCACGGAATATAAGTTAAGCTTTATAAAAAGTAGTAGGTTTCTGTAGGTTTTGTCCTAGGATAGTTGTAACTTTGTGGTCGGTTGGCTAGCGTTTTGTGTTCGAGAGCATCACGATAGGGTGCTAGCCACCGATTTGTTGACAAACTAAAAGTAGATTATCATGGCAAAGTATATCAAGCAAGAGATACCAGACCTTCATGGTACTGGTGAGACAAAGTGTTACTATCGTCTTCAGAAGAGTCGCAACCTTTCTACCAAGGAGTTCTTGGAATACATAGGAAAGCATGGCTTGATGGATGATGGAGTATTGAAGCATGCGTTGGGCAAGATTGCGGATGGCTTGGCAGAGCAGTTGGCGGAAGGCTACACTGTGACGCTCGATGGCATCGGCACCTTCCAGGCAACGCTCGGCGTGAAGGATGACAAGGAGATAGACACCATTGATGGGGAAGGTCCTAAGAGAAATGCCAAGAGCATCGAGGTGAAAAACGTGCGCTATGTGTCGGACAAGGACTTGGTGAAGGATGTGAACAGGATGTGTCACCTCTCTCGTGCCGGTGTCTCCCGTGTCAATCGCTCGCCTTATAGCAAGGAGCAACGCCTGAAGTTATTGCAAGACTACCTATCTGATGCCACCCATCCCTTCATTCGTGTGGCAGATTATGCCGAGTTGACCAATCTCCCTCGCTCTTCCG